>JAEZHS010000591.1 GCA_023436825.1 Pseudomonadota bacterium
GGCCTGGGTGGTGCCGCCATCGGTGCAGCCACGGCACCGCGTCAGTACTACTACTGATCCTAAGGCGCCTCAGGCGACCGCCGCCGCATCGTGTGCATAAAGCCATCCGATGTTGGCAATCGACCGGTCGCCTGAGGCCGCCATCGCTTCATCGCGCTTCTGCTGTTCGGGCCCGTCGGGGAGATGGAAGCGCGTACGGTTGGCGGCACTTGCTTCTTGCAGCCGCGTCGCCCGCGGCTTTCGCAATTCCTCATAGCGCCCGAGAGCCCCTGCCACGTCGTCCGGCATCTTCGCCAGCAGCGATGCCAACGTCGCACCATCCTCGATCGATTGCGCCGCACCCTGCGCCATGAAGGGCAGCATGGGGTGACAGGCGTCGCCCAGCAGCGTGACCCGGCCGTCGCTCCAGCGCGGCAACGGCAGGCGGTCGTGCAGCGCCCAGACGAAGGTCTCGGGAAAGGCTTGGATCAGGCCGCGCACGGTGGGATGCCAGCCTTGGTAGCGCGCCAACGCCTCCGCCACGTCGCCTCTGGTTGTCCACGATTCGTCCGTCCAGGCGCCGTGCTCGGTAACGCAGACAACGTTCATGAGCCGTCCCGACGCGACCCAGTAGTGCACGACATGTCCCTCCGGGCCCATCCAGTTGTGGGCGGCAACCTCGATGTCGAGATGCCTTATGCGCTCGGCCGGGACGAGCCCGCGCCAGGCGACGCAGCCGGTGAAGCGCGGCTTCTCCGGCCCAAAGACGAGATGGCGCACGCGGCTATGGATGCCGTCGGCGCCGACCACGAGATCGGCTTCGGTCGAGGCGCCGTTCTCGAAGCGCGCGATCACCCGCTCGTCCTTCTGCTCGAGGTCGACCAGCCTGTGCCCGACATGCAGGCGCTCGGCCGGCACGGCGTCCCCCAGGAACCCGGCGAGATCGCCGCGGTGGAAGTGATAATAGGGCGCGCCGAAGGCCGTCTCGATCTCCGGCTCCAGCGGCGCCCTCTGCAGGGTGCGGCCATCGTCCCAGCGTCGCTGGTTGACGGCGACCGGCCGCACGCCGAACCGATCCATGGCGGGCTTCAGGCCAAACCGCACCAGCAGGCGCGAGGCGTTGGGGCTGATCTGGATGCCGGCGCCGATCTCGCCGATGCGCGGCGACTGCTCGTAGACATGGACGTCGAGCCCCGCCTTCAGGAGATGCAACGCGGCGGACAGGCCGCCGATGCCGCCGCCGATGACTGCGATCTTCATGCCCGGCCCTCCATTGCAGTTTCAATTTGCCGGCAAGATGCGCGCCCAGACGGCACGGCCGTCGCCGCAGGCATTGCCGCGCCAGGCGACGTGCGTGTCGGGCCGCACCAGCACGAGTCTCGCCTCGTAGATCGGCGCCACGGGATCGTCGACCATCACGATGTCGAGCGGCGCTGGCGCCGCGTCGATCAAGGGCGACGGATCGGCGTTGCCGAAGACGAGCAAGGTGAACCACCGGCCGAGCCGGTCGTAGAGGGCGCTGCCGTCGCTCAGGAAGGTGCTGGGCAGCCGCGCGCCCGGCGCCGTCGTCGGCTCGTACCGCACGGGATCGGGCTCGACGCCGTCGTAGCGATAGCCGAACTCGACGCCCCAGCTCTCGTTCTCGGCGTTGCCCAGTGCCGCGATCTCGCGCGCCAGCACATCGGGATCGGCAATGCGCTCGTAGAGCTCGCCGATCTTGATACGCACGCCGGTGTGGCGCTCCGACGCGAGGCGATTGCGATGGCCGACCGGCCGGCGCTCGGCTTCGTAGGAGGCGAGCAGGCCGGGACCGGCGAAGCCTTTCAAGGTCGCGGCGAGCTTCCAGCCGAGGTCGACGGCATCGCCGATGCCGGTGTTCGTGCCGTAGCCGCCGGTCGGGATGTACTGGTGCGCGGAGTCGCCCGCCAGGAAGACGCGGCCGCCCTGGTAGCGCTCGGCCAGCAAGAGATGCGTGAACCACGGATTGGCGACCAGGATCTCGCGCGCGAACGGCCGGCCGACCCACGTCTCGAGCACGGCGTTGGGATCGAGATTGGGCACGTCGACACCGGACGGGGGTCGCGTCTGCAGGGTCCAGGTGTCCTTGTCGTCCTGCGCGATCAGGGTGCCGCGAGCCGTCTGGTAGTGCCAGGCGATGCCGAAGGCCTGCAGGATGTCGCGAGCGTCGGAGCGGAAATGGATCATGTAGCGATGCGCCACCGCGGCGCGCCCTTCCAGGCCGATGCCGAGCTTGTCACGCACGATGCTCGAGCCGCCGTCGCAGCCGGCGAGGAAGTCGCAGCGCACCTGTTCGGTGGCGCCGGTCTCGACGGTGCCCAAGGACGCCGTCACGCCGTCGGCGTGCTGCTCGAAATCCTCGAAGGCCACACCCCAGCGTGCGTCGACCAGCGGGTCGTCCAGGACGGCAGCCTGCAGCACCGGTTCGATCATGACCTGGCTGACCCGCATGGCGGGCTCGCGCGGCTGGGTGCCGTCGTTCTTTGCGAGGATCTCGGCGCGCTTTTCGACAACGCTGGGATAGCGGAAGCGGTGCAATTCCCGGCCGGTCAGCGACGTGATCCAGGAGACGTCGAAGTTGTTCTCCTCCGGCACCGCCACGGCGCGCAACTTGTCCAATAGGCCAAGGCGGCGGAACAGCTCCATCGAGCGGCCGTTGGTGATGTCCATCTTGGGGTGCCGCGTGGTCGAGGCGTTGCGCTCGACCAGCATGCAGCGAATGCCGAACGAGGCGAGCGTGCGGGCCAGCGTCATGCCGACCGGCCCGCCGCCGGCGATGAGAACGGGGACGTGCTTCATGGTGCGTTCATCGTCTTCCGGACCGCGCGCGTCCTCGCGCACTCATGATCATGAGCGCGCGAGGACGCGCGCGGTCCGGAAGA
>JAEZHS010000626.1 GCA_023436825.1 Pseudomonadota bacterium
GTCCGGAAGACAAAGACCATGAGCGGACCTGGAGGTCCGCGCTCCGGCAAGACCATGACGCGCCCCTGGAGTGGCGCGGCCCCAGCTACCCCTGCGCCAGCTTCTCCAGGGCTTCGCCGCTCAGGCGGTAGGGCAGCCAGTTGCGGATCCATTTGAAGCCGAGGCGCTCGTAGAAGCCGCGCGCCGGATTCCAGTCGAGCACGTTGAGATCGATGCGCTTGAAGCCCTTGGCGGCGCATTCCTGGGCCAGCGCCTGCATGAGCGCACGGGCCACGCCGCCGCGGCGCTCCTCGGGCACCACCCAGATGTCCTCGATGAAGATGCCGCGCGCGGCCGTCCAGACGGAATAGTTGAAGGTGTAGAGCACGAAGCCCACGGGCGCGCCGCCGCGCTCGGCGATCAAGGCGGCGAATTGCGGATCCTTGCCGAAGCCGTCGAGCGCCAGCGATTGCGGTGTCGCGGTGACGGCATCGGGCTCGTCCTCGTAGGTCGCGAGATCGACCGAGAAGCGATGCAGCAGCTCGACATCATTGACCGTCGCCAAGCGAACGGTGACCGTCGCAATAGGCGCCTTTTCAGTCATTTCGCTGCCGCCTCCTTCAGTGCTTCCCGGATCACGGCCTCGTCGCCGATGTGATTGACCAGCAGCAGGATCAGCCGCGCGTCGAAGTCGCGGCACTGCTCGTCGCTCAGGCCCTTATGGGCGTCGACGATGGCGTTATAGACGTCGTCGGGGTGGGCGAGGTTCAAGGTTCGTCGCAAGGCCGTCATGCGTGGCTCCTGCCCGTGTCACGTCCGTGGGCCCGCTCGAGGGCGGCGGTGACGGCGGCGGGATCATGGTTGCGCCAGCGCGCCGCGACGTAGCGATCGGGCCGGATCAAATAGGTCGTGCCGGGACGGGCATCGTAGCGCCGCCATGCCAGGCCGTTGCCACCGACCGCGACCCCGGTGACGCCATCGGGCGGCTCGGCCCGGCCCTCGCCGAATGTCAGCAGGCTGAAGTCGCGGCCGAGCCGGTCGATCAGCCAGCCGTTGCCGACGGGGGCATCGAGCATCGCACGCCCCGGCCCCGGGCCGCTGGCCCAGTCGCCGTCGCGGTCCGGCGTATCGAGCGGCGACTCGGGCTGCAGCGTCGGTGCCGACAGACGGCCGCTGTTGATCAGGGCACGGGCGAAGGGGAAATCGCGCGCCAAGGCGAGCGCGGCGTCGCGAAAGGCGCGCGCCGCCGGAAACTTGGGCGTGATGAAGTCGGTGCTGCGGGTCGAGTTGAGGATGTTCTCACGCGCCGCCGCCCGGCGCTCGCGGTCGTAGCTGTCGAGCAGCGCCTCGGGCGCCTTGCCGGCCACGATCAAGGCGAGCTTCCAGGCGAGATTGTCGACATCGGCGATCGCGCCGTTGCCGCCGCGCGCGCCGAACGGCGAGACGACGTGAGCGGCGTCGCCGGCGAAGATCACGCGGCCCTCGACGAAACGCTGCATCATGCGACAGGCGAAGGTGTAGACGCTGCTCCACTCGTGCTCCCAGCGCGCCTCGGGCCCGAACATCATGCGCAGGCGGCGGTCGATGTTCTCGGGCTTCTTCTCCTCCTCGGCGTCGGCGTCGCGGCCGAGCTGGAAGTCGACGCGCAGCACGTTGTCGGCCTGGCGGTGCAGCAGCACCGAGTTGGTGGGATGGAACGGCGGATGGAACCAGAAGCGCCGCTCCTTGGGCAACTCGTCGAGCAGGCGGATGTCGGCGATCAGGAACTGGTCATGGAAGACCTCGCCCTCGAACGCGAGCCCGAGCATGTGGCGCACCGGGCTGCGGACGCCGTCGCAGGCGACCAGCCATTCGGCTTCAAGAGCATAGCGGCCGTCCGGCGTCTCGACCTCGACCGCGACGTGATCGTCGTGCGGCGCGACGCCTATGACCTTGTTGCGGAAGCGCATCTCGATCGCGGGCTCGACGAGGCAGCGCTCGTACAGGAATTCCTCGACGTAATACTGCTGCAGGTTCACGAAGGCCGGGAACTTGTGGCCGGGCTCGGGCTGCAGGTTGAAGCGGTAGACGGCCTGTTTGCCGAGATAGACCTCGCCCTGCTCCCAGGTGATGCCCTTGTCGACCATGCGTCGCGAAATGCCGAAGCGGTCCCACACTTCGAGACTGTGCTTGGCCTGGCAGATCGAGCGGCTGCCGACGCTCACCGTATCGTCCTCGTCGAGCACGACCGTCGGCACCCCGCGCGCCGCAAGCTGCAATGCCAAGGTCGGCCCAGCCATGCCGGCGCCGACGATGACCACGGGACGGCGCGTGGATTTGCCGTCAAGCTCCGGCGGACGCCGGTACGGATAGTGCCTGTAAGTGTAGGAGCTCACTGGAGCGCGGACCTCCAGGTCCGCTCATGAATCGGTCCTTCATGCTCCTCTCTCCCTTGGGGGAGAGGTTGGGTGATGGGGCGATGCGGGAAACAGCCTTCGTCCCCGTCACCTGACCTCTCCCCCAGTGGGGGAGAGGAACATGAGTGCATGATCACGCCTTCTCCAGCGCCGACCACATCTCGATGTCGCGCTCGGCGGTCCAGATGCGCGGATGGTCGAGGCCCTTGGCCTCGTCGTAGGCGCGCGACACGTCGAACGGCATGCAGTGCTCGAAGATCACCCAGTTGCCGTAGCGCGGCTGCAGGGCGGCCATCGCCTTGTCGTAGGCCTGCTTCAGCGTATCGCCGGCCTCGGCGCTCTTGGACACGGCCTTGTAGAGCTCGCTCAGGAAGGCCTGCGTTCCGGCGATGCCCTCCTCGACGGCCGCCTCGCCCATCAGCGCATCGCCGCGGCCCGGCACCAGGGCGAGCGCCTTGAGGTCGCGCAGCTTCTGCAGGGTTTCGGGCCAGTCCTTGTAGTGTGCGTCTCCGGCATAGGGCGTGGCGCCGTACTCGACGAGGTCGCCGCTGAACAGGGTGCGCTCCTCGGGCAGCCAGACGATCGTGTCGCCCTTGGTGTGGCCACGGCCGGCATGGATGATGTCGACCTGCAGCTTGCCCAGCCACAGCGACATGCGGTCGGCGAAGGTGATGGTGGGCCATGTCAGCCCGGGAATGGTCTCGGCGGCATCGAACAGGCGCGGAAAGCGCTGCAGCTCGGACTTGTAGTCCTGCGCGCCACGCTCGACGATCATCTCGCGCGTGGCCTCGCTGCAAATGATGTGCTGCGGCTCGAAGCCCGAGGCGCCCAGCACGCGCACGGCGTGGTAATGCGACAGCACCACGTACTTGATCGGCTTGTCGGTGACGGTGCGGATGTACTCGATGACCTTGTGCGCCATCTTGGGCGTCGCCTGCGCATCGACCACCAGCACCGCGTCGTCGCCGACCACGATGCCGGTGTTGGGATCGCCCTCGGCAGTGAAGGCGTAAGCATGCTCCGACAGGCGGCTGAAGGTGATCTTCTTCTCCGCCATATCCGCCTGCGAGGCGAAGGCCCGGGCCATCGATATTTCTCCCTTTCTGGTCATCCTGAGCGCAGCGAAGGATCCCATGCCGACGGCAGACGGCGATGAGGTCCTTCGCTGAGCTCAGGACAACAGTATCGCTCAGGATGACAGTATAGCTCAGTCCGAGCCGAACTTGTGATAACGCGCCCGGTCGCCGGTCCGCACCGTGACCTCGAAGGCGTCGTTGTCCCGCTCCATGCGCAGGGTCACCGCCGTGCCGGCGGGGCCGCTTGCCCACAGCTTGCGATAGAAGTCGGCGAGGTCGTCGAGCACGTCGCCGTTCAGGGCATGCAGGATGTCATTGCGCTGCAGGCCGGCGCGATCGGCCGGGCCGCCGTCGGAGATGCCGCCGACCACGAGCTGGCCCATGTGCTCGACCGTGTAGAGGCCGAGCCAGGGACGCGGCGGCGTCGTCAGCCGTCCCGTCGTCACCAGCTCCTGGAAGATCGGCTTCAGCCGGTTGATGGGCACGTACATGTTGCCGGGGAAGGCGGGCGCGCCGGGACCCAGCGCCTCGGGCACCAGCAGCGAGCCGATGCCCAGCAGCGAGCCGTCATGGCCGATCAGTGCCGAGCCGCCCCACAGCGGATAGGCCGGCACCGTGAAGATCGCGTTTTCCAGAAGGTACTCCCAGTAGCCGGCGTACTCGCGGCGCCCGGCGACCTTGACCTTGAGCGTCGCCTTCTCGCCGCCCAAGCCCGCGACGTAGCCCTCGCTGCGCAGCTCCAGCGAATCGGAATCGCCGAACTTCAGGTGCTTCAGCCGGATCGGCTGCTCGGTGCGGACCAGCCCGAAGCCGCTTTCGTAGTCGTAGCCGACGATGTAGGCGGGCCAGTCGTTGCCATCGATGTCGGTGATGGTCACGGTGTCGGCTTCCATGATCAGGTAGCCGATGGTGACGATCAGGCCATCCTCGCTGATCAGAGCGCCATGACCTTCGCGCTCGGCGCCCAGCGTCTGGGCCGAGCGGCGGTCCTTGGGAACAGTGGTGCGCACGCCGACCACCGCTGCGAGCGCGCCGGCCACCGCCGGCGGCAGATTGGAGACGCCGGGCAGCCGCGCCTCGACAGCCTCCCGGCCGGTGGGAACATGACCACCCGACCCGTTCGCCGAACCGTTCAACCCTCGGGCCATCGGCAACCTCCACCTCCGGCACGCACGGCGCCGGCACATTCCCCCTGGACGTCAAAGATAGGCGTCCGGGCCGGCGATTGCTATATGACCGTGCATGGCGCCCCCGGCCGATCCGTTCGAAATCACCGACGATCCCGTACCGACTGATCCCCAGCCGGCCCGGCGCGCCATCGTGCCCAATGCCCATCTCGAGGGGCTGAACGAGGAGCAACGGCAGGCCGTCGTCCACGAAGGCGGGCCGCTGCTGGTGCTGGCCGGCGCCGGCACGGGCAAGACGCGCGTGCTGACCACCCGGATCGCCCACCTTTTGATCACAGGCCGGGCCCGCACTTCACAAATTCTTGCAGTCACCTTCACCAACAAGGCAGCGCGCGAAATGCTCGATCGGGTCGCCAGCCTCATCGGCGGCGCCGCCGCCGGCATGTGGCTCGGCACCTTCCATGCCATCGGCGTGCGCGTGCTGCGCCGCCATGCAGAGTTGGTAGGGCTGAAGAGCAATTTCACAATCCTCGACACCGACGACCAGACCCGGCTGATCAAGCAGCTCCTGCAGGCCGAGGGGATCGACGACAAGAAGTGGCCGGCCCGCATACTCTCCGGCATCATCCAGCGCTGGAAGGACCGCGCGCTGCCGCCGGACAAGGTCTCGGGCGACGATGCCGGCGAGTTCGCCAACGGCAAGGCCGTCGAGATCTACCGCCAGTACCAGGCGCGCCTCGCCGAGGTGAACGCCGTCGATTTCGGCGACCTGGTGATGCATTGCGTGACCTTGTGGCAGCAGCACCCGGACGTGCTGGCCCAGTACCATCGCCGCTTCCGCCACATCCTGGTCGACGAGTACCAGGACACCAACGTGGCGCAGTATCTCTGGCTGAGGCTCCTGGCGCAGGGCACCCAGGATGTCTGCTGCGTCGGCGATGACGACCAGTCGATCTACGGCTGGCGTGGCGCCGAGGTCGGCAACATCCTGCGCTTCGAGAAGGATTTCCCGGGCGCCACCATCGTCCGCCTGGAGCGCAACTACCGTTCGACGCCGCACATCCTGGCCGCCGCCTCGCATCTGATCGCCCATAACGAGGGCCGCCTGGGGAAAACCCTGTGGACCGATCTCAAGGAGGGCGAGCGCATCTCGCTGCGCGGCGTGTGGGACGGCGACGAGGAGGCCCGTTCGGTCGGCGAGGAGATCGAGGCCCTGCAGCGCGACAAGCATCCGCTCAGCCAGATCGCCATCCTGGTGCGTGCCGGCTTCCAGACCCGCGAGTTCGAGGAACGCTTCATCACCCTCGGCCTGCCCTATCGCGTGATCGGCGGCCCCCGCTTCTACGAACGCCAGGAAATCCGTGATGCGCTGGCCTATTGCCGCGTGACGGTGCAGCCGGACGACGATCTCGCCTTCGAGCGCATCTACAACACGCCGCGCCGTGGCCTGGGTGAATCGGCGCTGCGCACGCTGCGCTTGATCC
>JAEZHS010000775.1 GCA_023436825.1 Pseudomonadota bacterium
CGCCTCTGCGCCGCTGCACCTGCGCGCGCGGGGCCGCGCGCGGTCCGGAAGATCATGAGGTAGATTAGCCCGACGCTCAGGGAGTCATCCAGAATGAAGCTTCTGCTCACCCATGTGCCGCAGGCGCGGCGCCAGTATTACGGCGCACGGGCGCTGGCGCGCCTGCAGGAACTGGTCGAGGTCACGCTGCATGAAGGCGACATGCCGCTCGATCCGGCGGGCGTGATCGGCATGGCCCGCGGCGTCGACTTCATCATCGCCGACCGCGCCACCGCCGTGCCCGCCGAGGTCTTCGACGGCCTGCCGGGCCTGAAGGTCGTGATGCGCAGCGCCATCGATATCCGCAACATCGACGTCGCGGCGGCCTCGCAGGCGGGCGTGCTGGTGACCCATGCCGAGGCGGGCTTCGTGCAGTCGGTGGTCGAGCTGACGCTCGGCCTGCTGGTCGATCTGTCGCGCGGCGTCTCGCGCGCCGTTGCCGACTACCACGCCGATCGCAAGCCCGAGATCCGGATCGGCCGCCAGCTCGGCGGCAGCACCGTCGGCATCATCGGCTACGGCCGCATCTCGCGCGCGCTGGCGCCGGTGCTGGCGACGCTCGACATGAAGGTGCTGGTGTCCGATCCCTACGCCCAGGTCGACGATCCGCGCTTCATCAAGTTGCCGCTGCAGGAGCTTTTAGGTCAGGCCGACTACGTGGTCTGTCTCGCCGTCGCCAACGAGGAGACCGAGAACCTGATGGATGAGGCGGCGTTCGCGCGCATGAAGCCCGACGCCTTCTTCGTCAATATGTCGCGCGGCAATCTTGTCGACGAAGCCGCGCTCGCCAAGGCGCTGACCGAGGGCCGCATCGCCGGCGCAGCCATGGATGTCGGCCGCGCGCCCGATCAGATGCCGTCGCCCGAGCTCGCCCGCCTGTCCAACGTCATCGCCACGCCGCACATCGGCGGCCTCACACCGCCTGCCAGCGAGAGCCAGGCGTTCGACACCGTGCGCCAGGTCGAGGCGCTGGTGAAGGGCGAGGTGCCGCCGGGCGCGGCGAATCTGGAGAGCTGGACCCGGCGCTGAACTATCATTGCTGGGGGCGCCACTGGAGTGGCGCGCCCCCAGCAATGAACTAGGACTTCGGCTGATACTTCTCCATCCGCGTCGGCTTCAGCTCGCCGTCGGGATGGTGGCCGACCAAGTCGGGCTTGCCGTCGAAATTGGTGTCCCAGTAGGAGATGTCCCACTTGCCGTCGCGGTCGTCGTCGAGGATCCAGGCGTCGGTCTTGCCGTCCTTGTTGGTGTCCAGCCGGAACTCGACCGGCAACGACTTGTCGTCGGGAACGATGAGCGCGGCATTCACCTTGCCGCTGCAATCCATGTCGAGGGTGCGGACGAACGACTTGTCGTCCTTGCTGCGCCCTTCGTATGCGACCTTGGGCTCGCACGGTTTCGCAGGCCCGGCGGCAGCGGCGGTGGCCAGGCTGGGTGGGTCATAGGCGCCGCCCTGGGCCGCCTTCAGGAACCGCTCGACGTCACTGATCGCCACCGCGAAGTTCAGCCCCTCGCCCTGCTGTTTGAAGAAGTTGACGCCGATCAGCTTGCCGCCGTCGCTGATCAGCGGCCCGCCCGAGTTGCCCGGATTGAGGGGCGTCTGCGTCTGGATGACGTCGACCTTGTGTGGCCCCCATTTGTAGTCGAGCCGAATCTGGCTGATCAGGCCCTTGGTGTAGGTCCAGGTCTGCCCCTTGGGATGGCCGATCGCGTGGATGTCGGCGCCGACCTCGGCCTCGCTCATGCTTCCCAGAGGGATCGCAGCGACGTAGCCCGGAACACTCGCCACCTCGATCAGGGCCAGGTCACGCACCGGATCGAGTTTGCGCACGCGGCCGAGCACGGCGTGCGCCTTGGTGATCTTCTCCCCGTCCTTCTGAGGCTTGAAGACGACCGAAACCTCGCGGGCATTGCCCACGACGTGGGCGCTGGTCAACAGCACGCCAGACCGCTTGTCCCCGGGAAGCGGTTTCGTGGCGATCAACGAAGCAGAGCCTTCCGCTTCGTCCGTCACGATCAGGGCGACCGAGGGCGCCAGCGTGCGATAGAGCTCGATCTCACGGGCGCCGCGCAGCCGCAGCGGCGGTTCGGGCTGGTCGATGCGCTCGAGAGCAGGCGGCAGCTTGGCAGCGCCCGGGAGTGCAGGTGCGGTGCTATCGAGGGCATATTTCACGCCGCCCGGCAGCGGTTGCGCGGCATCGCCGGCCTGCGGCAGTGCGCCGAATTCGGTCCGATCCTGTGCGACAAGGCTGCCGGCATACAGCCATGCCAAGAGCGCAAGCAATGACAACCCATGCTTGAGCATTGCCCCTCCCATGCGGCGTCACCATTTGTGTACCAGCGTAGCGGCAGGAAAGCGAGCAAATGGCCAATCCCGGGGATCTGATCGCTGTCGACGTCCACACCGACGACGTCGGCGACTACAACGTCACCGAGCCTGGCTGGTATGCCGTCGACGACGGCGGCAAGGTCGTGCTGGGGCCGTTCGTCAGCCTCGCCGAATGCGAACGCGCCATCCGCGATCGGCGTCAGGGCTTCATCCCGAAGGTGCCGGACTGAGCATGGACGAGTTGGTCAATTGGATCCTCGAGGAGGGTCGCAACAGCGACGACCTGGGGGCGATCTTCAAGGGGGTCAGCGAACGGCTGGTCGCACAGGGAATTCCGCTCTTCCGTACCAACCTGGGCATGCCGACCATCGAGCCGACGGCGGCGCTGCTGAGGTTCGAATGGTCACGCGACAGGGGCCTGGCGAGCGACGCCCTCTCTCCCGAGGATAGCTACGGTCCTGAATTTCAGCGCAGTCCGATTTTCTATCTGATCGAGCGCAACCTGGTCCGCGAACGCTGGAATCTCGAGGATCCGGAGGTCGTGCGGAGGTTCGCGCTGTTCGAGGATCTGCGCGCTCTGGGTGTGACCGAATATGCCCTTCGCTTCATCCGGTTCAGCCAGGGCCGCACCGCGCTTCGCGGCGCGGCGCTCTCCATGGCGACCGACCGCCGCGGCGGCTTCACCGAGGACGAAATCGCGGCAGTCGGTCGTATCCTCCCGGCGCTCAGCATTGTCGCCTATCGAATCGGGCTGTCGCGCGTCGCGGTCGAAACCCTCGGGGCCTATCTCGGTCCGCAGACCGGGGCCCACGTGATGCAGGGGATGATCCGGCGCGGCGACAGCCAGGTCATTTCGGCGGCGTTGCTCCTCGCCGATCTTCGCGGCTTCACCGCGCTCGTCGACGCCAACCCGGGTACGGAAGTCGTCGGCTGGCTCAACCAGCATCTCGAATGCATCGGCGACGCCGTCACGGAACGGGGCGGCGAGGTGCTGAAGTTCCTGGGTGACGGACTCCTTGCCGTCTTTCCCTCGGACCGCATTGGCGCCGAGCAGGCGTGCCGCGAGGCATTGAGAGCGGCGGTGGATGCCGGTGGCCGGAACGCGGCGCTCAACGCCCGGCGCACGGACGAGGGCGGGCCCAGGCTCGACCTCACCATTGCTCTCCATTTCGGCGACGTCATCTACGGCAACATCGGCACGGCCCGGCGTCTCGACTTCACCGTGGTCGGCCCGGCTGTCAACGAGGTGAGTCGCATGGAGGCTCTCGGCAAGGCGCTCGGGGCTGAGTTGCTGCTGTCAGAGAGCATCGCCCATCGTTGCGGCCATCCCGTGCTCAGCCTCGGGACGCACAAGCTGCGCGGCACGACCGGCATGCGCGAAATGTTCGCCTTGGACCTGTCATCCGGCGCGGAGGTTACTCCGCGCTAACCGTAGCGAGGGACCTTTCCTGTTGCCTTAAAGGTCCCTCGGGATGACACCCGGTTCAGTTGCCCGGCCCGCGCTCCATCGAGAAGGGCTGCCAGCGCACCAGTTTGGACTTCTCCAGGATCGAGGGATTGACGCAGGCGCGCGGCCACTTGCCCTGCAGCACCAACGACAGCTCCGCGCCGACGCGCCGCTTGCGCGCCTGGTCGAAGCGGCTGGAGGCCGAGGCGACGTGCGCCGTCAGGATCACGTTCTCCATGCCTAGGAGGGGATTGTTGTGGCCGATCGGCTCGACCTCCACTACGTCGAGCCCCGCGCCGGCGATCCAGCCTTCCTGCAGCGCCTTGATCATCGCCGCCTCGTCGACCGTCGAGCCGCGCCCGGTGTTCACGAACAGCGACGTCTTCTTCATCTTGCGGAAATGCTGCTCCTTCATCAGGTGATGCGCGTCCTTGGTGCCGGGTGCGTGCATCGAGACGATGTCGGAGCGCTGCAGCAGCTCGTCGTAGCTGACCGGCTGCACGCCGTGCTCGGACATCACCAGCTCCTCGATGTAGGGATCGTAGGCCAGCATCTGGAAGCCGAACGGCGCCGCCCGCTTGGCGACTGCGCGCGCGACATGGCCGAACGAGATGAAGCCGAGCGTCATGCCCATGAGGCGCGGGAACTGGTAGAGCATGGGCCGCGCCTTGGTCCATTCGCCCTTGCGCACCATCTGGTCCTGCACCACGAGCCTGCGCCAGCTCGCCAGGATCAGGGTCATGGCGTGGTCCGCCACCTCCTCGATGAAGGTGTCGGGGCAGTTGGTCACCGGGATGCCGAGTTGGGTCGCGGCGTCGACATCGACCGAATCGACGCCGACCGAGCCCAGCGACACGACCTTCAGCTTCTTGCCCGCCTCGATCACCTTGGCGGTGATGCGCGGCCGGCCCTTGGCGTAGATCGCGTCGGCGTCGGCCACGGCCTTCATCAGCTCGTCGTCGCCGCCCGTCACCTCGACGATCTCGGCGCCGAGCGGGCCCAGGGTCTCCATTTCCAGGGAATGGTCGGTGTTGCCCGGACCGGTCGTCACGATCTTGAAACGCGTCACGTGTTGTCTCCTCCGCAGATTTGAGGGCACTCTAGCCCAATCTTCGAACCACGGTGAAATCGGTATGCCTGCGCCCAAGAATGTCTTGTTGATCGTCGTCGACCAATGGCGCGGCCTGATGCTGCCCAAGCTCGGGGCGGAATACCTCAAGGTGCCGAACATCCACCGGCTCTCCGAGGAGGGCGTGACCTTCCGCAATCATTTCACACAGGCCGCACCCTGCGGCCCGGCGCGGGCCAGCCTGCTGACCAGCCTGTACCTGATGAATCATCGTGCGGTGCAGAACACCATTCCGCTCGACGCCCGCTTCACCAATCTCGGCCACGAACTGCGCAGCGGCGGCTACGACCCGGCCCTGGTCGGCTACACCACGACCACGCCCGATCCGCGCACCACCGACGCCAACGATCCGCGCTTCCTGGTGCTGGGCGACATCATGGATGGCTTCCGCCCGGTCGGCGCCTTCGAGCCCTACAAGGACGCCTATTTCGGCTGGGTCGCCAATCAGGGGTTCAAGCTGCCGGACAATCGCGAGGACATCTGGCTGCCGCAAGGCGGAGCCGGTGCCGGCGCCACGTCGCGCCCGGCGGTGATCCCCAAGGAGCTGTCGGACACCGCCTGGTTCACCGAGCGCGGCCTCTCCTACCTGCGCGGCCGCGCCGGCAAGCCGTGGTTCCTGCATCTCGGCTACTACCGGCCGCATCCGCCGTTCATCGCACCCGCGCCCTATCACGACATGTATCGCCCGCAGGACATGCCCAAGGTCGTGCGCGCGGCGTCGGCCGCGGAGGAAGCGAGCCAGCACCCGCTGCTCGGCTACTACGTGAACAACATCCAGCAATCGAGCTTCTTCCAGGACGGCAAGGGCCTGGGCTCGGCGATGAGCGAGGCCGAGGTGGCGCAGATGCGCGCGACCTATTGCGGCCTGATGAGCGAGGTCGACGATCAGCTCGGCCGCGTCTTCGACCATCTGAAGCAGACCGGACAGTGGGACGACACGCTGATCGTCTTCACCTGCGATCACGGCGAGCAGCTCGGCGACCATCACCTGCTGGGCAAGATCGGCTACAACGACGAGTCCTATCGCATCCCGATGATCATCCGCGATCCGCGGCCCGAGGCCAACGGCACGCGCGGCTCGATCGTCGAGCGCTTCACCGAGACCGTCGACACCATGCCAACCATCCTCGAATGGCTCGGCCTGCCGGTGCCGCGCCAGTGCGACGGCCGTTCGCTGCTCGGCTTCTGCGAGGGCGAGCCGCCGCGCGACTGGCGCACCGAGGTGCATTACGAGTTCGACTTCCGCGACCTCTACTACAGCAAGCCCGAATCGGCGCTGGGCGTGCCGATGGACAAGTGCTCGCTCGCCGTCGTGCAGGACGAAAACTTCAAGTACGTCCACTTCGCCGCCCTGCCGCCGCTGCTCTTCGACCTGAAGAAGGACCCTGGCCAGTTCGTCAATCGCGCCACCGATCCGGCTTATGCGGCGAAGCTCGCCGAGTACTCCTCCAAGATGCTCGACTGGCGCCTGGGCTTCGCCGACCGCACGCTGACCGGCTACCGCGCCACGCCGAACGGACTCGAATCGCGCGCCGCCTAGTCTTCTCTTCCGGACAGCGCGAGGACGTGCGAGGCCCGGAAGACCATGAAAGCGCGTCGGTTACTCGGTCACTCTCTCCGCACGCGATCGTGAACGCGACGGCGTTGGTCACAGCCTGCGCCACTGGAATTTCATTTCACTGTCACCAAATGGGCGTGCGGGAGAAGAGAGTAGAGTATGACCCGCATCTGTACACCCATATGGCTCACGCTTGCTGCGACTATCTTCGTCGCTGCACACGCATCCGCACTCGAGACGCTTCCCGGCGAACCGCCGGTTGAAGAGAAACACCACGTGATCGACGAGAAGACCGCGCCGTTCGACGAGCCGCTGGCGAGCGGCCGCGTCGTCGCCGTCGATCGTGCGGGCAGCCGCATCACGTTGGAATACCGCCCGATCCCGGCGCTCTTCCTCGAAGGCGGCACGCGCATCTTCCATGTCGGCGATCCGACGTCGCTGAAGGGGCTGGGCCCCGGCGACAAGGTGCGCTTCGAGGTCGAGCGCGACGGCCGCAGCTACACGATCATACGGCTCGTCAACAGCAACTAGCTGCTAGACTGCTCCCGGCTGCGTGTGCGGCCGATGGAGCGTCGCGTATGGAACGGATCGTCATCGCCGGTGGCGGCATCATGGGCTCCTGCATCGCCTATCATCTGGCGCTGGCGGGAGCCGCCGCGGCGGTCACGGTGCTGGAGCCCGACCCGACCTACGAATTCGCCGCCACGCCGCGCGCGGTAGGCGGCATCCGCCTGCAGCACGCCTTGCGCGAGAACGTCGAGATGTCGCTCTACGGCGACCAAGTCTACTCCGCCTTCGCCGAGCATGTGCGCGGGGGCACGGTCGAGTTCGATCCACAGTTCCGCCGGCGCGGCTATCTCTATCAGGTGCGTGGTGCCGCCGGCATCGCCGCGCTCGAGGCCAATGTCCGCATGCAGCGGGAGCTCGGTGTCGAGGTGCATATCCTCGACGCCGCGGAGCTGCGCCGGCGCTATCCGTCCTTTCGCTTCGCCGGCGTCGACTGCGCCGCGCTGTCGCCCGCCGACGGCCAGGTCGATCCCTATTCGGCACTGATGGGGTTCCGAAAAGCCGCGGAGGGGCTCGGCATCACCTACCTGAAGGACCGTCTCGTCGGGCTGGGACTCTCGGGCGGATTGGTGAGGCAGGCGCGGCTGGCCTCGGGCGGCAGCCTGCCCGTCGACACGCTGGTCAATGTGGCGAACTGCTGGGCGCCGGAAATCTGCGCCATGATCGGCATGGCGGTGCCGATCGAGCCGGTGCGCCGCCAGCAATTCTACTTCGTGGCGCAGCACAGCATCGAGCCGATCCCCGCCATGCGCCATATGGACGGCCTCGCCGTGCGCATCCATCAGGACGGCTACATCGTCGGCTCGACCAATCCCCGCGCCGGCTTCGACTGGGAGATGGAGCACGAGGTGTTCGAAAGCGTGCTATGGCCGCAGCTCGCCGGGCAATGTGCCGCGTTCGAGGCCGTCAAGCTCAAGGGTGGTTGGGCCGGCCACTACGACATGAACCGCCTCGACGGCAATCCGATCATCGACCGCTTCGACAAGGTGCCGAACTTCATCCTGGCGGCCGGATTTTCCGGTCACGGCCTGATGCACGCGCCGGCCGTGGGGCGTGCGGTGAAGGAGCTGATCCTGGACGGCGGCTTCCGCTCCATCGACCTGTCGCGGCTCAGCTGGCGTCGCGTGGTCGACGGCCAACCGCTGGCGGACGATGGACCGACGGCGTGAGGCTCGCCGAAGTTGACGTCGCGTCACGGAATCGTCAGTACCTTGATTGCGGCCATGGAGAGTAGTCTATGCGCATACCTATACTGGCAGTTGTACTCGCGATCCTCTTGGCATCGCAGGCCTCTGCCCAGGCAGACAAGCCGCTGAGTTGCGGCACACATCACCAAGGCCTTTGGCGGTACGAACTGGCTTGTTCGCAGCTGTGACGGCATTGCCCTCCACGTGCTCTCGGATTCCGGAAATCCGGCCTTTCCTTTCTATTTCCTCATCTACCCTTCGGAGACCGAAAAGGGGCGCTTCATAGTCGAGGGCGAAGGGACCGGCGACAAGCAGGCGTCAGCCGCCGCGTTGGCCGAGATTCGCCAATTGTCGGAGAAGGAAATCGCGACTTTGATTGCCGAAACGAAGCGGCAACAGAAGAAGTAGCGGCAGTTGCTGGGGCGGCGATTGCCTGCAATGCTTGCGCAATAACTATATTAACAGAAATATAATTTTAGTTATTTACTTTGGATGGTCGCGCCCATAAGATGAACGGGACTTCCGTTGGCGCGCTTCGCTCCCGGAAGACTATCCGCGATGATCTGAGCAACGACCATGTTCAGAACTCGACCCGACGCAGCCTCGATTGGTCTTGGCTACGGTCAGGCGGACGAAGTGCCCGGCTTTCGCGTCAAAGTGCCTGGCTTTCACGTCGGACAAAGAGACGAAGTTCCTGGCTTCCGTGTCGGTCAGCCGGATGAGGTCCCTGGCTTTCGCTTGAATGCGGACGGCCTGTGCGTCGTATGCCCGGCAATTCAATCGCCGCGTACCTTCTCGGCGATCCCCAAGCAGCGCGGGAGGCGATTCCCGTAAGCTGCACGTCGGATGGCAGTACTTTCGGCTGCACGACGCCGCGCCGCAAGTCGTTCAGCGATGTTCCGGCACACCGAACTTTCCGGCGCGCATTGCATCGGATGTATGGAGTCCTGTCGCCGCCGGGCACTACCGGCGAAAAGCTCATGCAAGGCGCCATCGACAAGCCTACGCCAGGTCCCCCTCCTTTGAATCGTCCTGCTACGCCTGAAGGAACGTTGAACGAGGCGACAGCGCCAAGCGTGTTGTACGACTTGTTCTTGTCAGGAACCAAGGTGCCCTATGGGACGCCGATGAATCCGGTCAAGTCGTACTTGTGGCGGGACAGCGACGGTAAGCCGATTGTCATCAACGTAACCGAGCCGGGCCATGGCCTCGCTCCAGGATATGCGATCCATTACATCGTGGAGACACCTGAAGGCCCTCGGATCCAGACTGAAGGCGAGGGGTTGTCTCCGTGGCAGGCGCCCGGCAGTCCCGAGTGGGTGCAAAAGCAGCCCAGCGAGGGGACTTGGAGGCCGTATCAACAAGGGATCCTTGATCGATCCAGATAGCCGCCCGCCTCCTCTACCGCCGATTTCCGCAATAACAGGCAGTGAACGACGTCACGTCGAGATGACCGATGGCGCAGAGATAGGCGGCCAGGCCATCGGCGCCGAGCTCGCCGCGCCCCACCTTGTATAGTTGCCGGTAGGTGTCGCGCACCGCGCCGTCCTTCATCATCGCCTGCCACAGCGTGCCGACGCTGTCGGGCGAGTAGCGCGGCTGGCGATAGGCCTCGGTGAAGGTGTATTCGCGCTGCCAGTCCGCCGCTGGCGCAGCGTCGCCGGGATTCGACAAGTACCAGGTCGAGAAGTCGGTCGGCACGCCGGTCCGCCTGTCGTAGGTGAAGATCTGGAAGCCCGGATTCTGGCCGTAAGCGGGGCTGACCGCGGGCGAGAGCTTGTTCAGGCCGATGACCGCGCCGCGCCCGTCGATCAACAGCCGGTAGTCGTCGAAGTGGGTATGGCCCGAGAAGCTCGCCTGGATCACGTCGCGGTATTCGGCGAGCAGCACTTGAAGCTCGGAAGCGAACGGCTCCTTCAGGAACGGCACGACCTTCGCTGCGCAGGACTGGGCCTGGGCGCCGAGCGTCGAATAGGCGTCGATGCCCCAGGGAATGTGATGCACCATCCAGACCTTGCCGCCGACCGCGCGTTGCCGCACCAGCCGGTCGCGCAGCCAGCGCATCATGGCATCGGCGGCGACGAGGCCGTTCGAGCCGCAGCTGTTCTGGTACAAGTGCGACCACATCACGTCGTTCAGCACGATGATCAGCCCGTTGTGGACGCTCGGATGCCGCGCCGCGTAGTAGCCGCCCGCGGCCCAGGTCTCGGCGAAGTCGGGTTCCAGCCGCTCGGCGCCGACAAGGCGCCGAACCGCCTCGCGCATCGCGGCGAGATAGGCGCCGCCCGGCTCGATGCGATAGTCGCCGCAGCTCGAATCCTCGTTGCCCAGGGCGATGAAGGCGGGCTTGCCGCGGAGCGCCTTGGCGAGCGCGTCGGCGACGAACAGCGTCGTCTTCGCGGTCATCTCGGCCACGGCCGGCGACATCGTGCTGCCGCCGAGCGCTGCCGCCGTCTTGGCGTTGAACTGGTGCGTCAGGAAATCGCCCGGCACGATGGCGAAATCGACGTTCGCCGCGACGCGGGCGAAAGTCGCGAGGGTCGAAGCGAGCAGGGCATGATTGGTGTCCTCGCCGATGCGCGACATCGCCTGGTCCTTGATGGTGGCGAGGGTCGCCGGCCAGTCGGCCAGGGCCGACCGGACCAGCGTCGCCGCGAGGGCCGGCGGATCGAACGGATTGAAATGGATGTCGGAGATGACGGCGAACGTGCCGCCGTCCCCCTGGGCGCGCGCCGCCGAGCCGAACCCTGCCATCCCGAGAACAGCGAGGGCGCACAGGCGAACGAAGACGGCGGCTCTTGTCATGCTGCAGACTAGCCGAAAACGCGCCGGGGGCGCTCATGCTCTTCCGGACCGCGAGCTTCCAGCTCG
>JAEZHS010000636.1 GCA_023436825.1 Pseudomonadota bacterium
GCGCAGCGTCCTGGCGGCGCGCCGGCCGCCGCCTCCGCCGACGCCGACGCGGCCGCTCGATGAGGCGTCGCGGGCAGAGGCGACCGCCCGGCCGCGGCGCGTGCTGCTGGTCGAGGACGAGGTCGTCCTGCGCATGTCGACCACCGACATGCTCGAGCAACTCGGCTGCTTCGTGTCCGGCGTCGGCAGCGGCGAGCAGGCGCTCGAGCTTCTGACGCGCGGCGGCGGCTTCGACCTGCTTTTGACCGATCTCGGCCTGCCCGGGATGAGCGGCGAGGAGCTGGCGACCGAGGTCCGGCGGCGTTTCCCGCACTTGCCGGTGGTCATCGCCAGTGGCTATGGGCGATCCGGCGCCAAGGCGGCCGGCATGCAGGCGGAAGGTCTGCAGTTCATCGCCAAGCCCTATTCCTCAGTCGATCTGCAGCAGGCGCTCGACCACGCAGCCCGGATGGCGGTGCCGACCTGAGCCGGCCCGTTTCCTGAACAAGCTTCTTGCGCCATGCAACCAGCTCGGTTTGGTGGCGTTCTTATGGCAACTCTGCAGCGCAAGGTGAGGGTGACGCCATGCGAATCGTGGATCTGACCAAGTCGGCACGGGCGACGCCCGAGCCGTCTGCGAGGGGCCTTTTCGAGGGTGAGTTGATGGATCTCTATGTGGCCATCCTCATCGTCGTTCCGTTGGCTCTGTTCCTCAAGTCGTTGTGGCCGTGACGCTCCTCTAGAACGGTCGCAAATCGGTCACTGCGGGGAACCTCGTCGGCCAGCCTCCGTTGATGGGGACGCGCGCCAGTCATCAAGAGACGCGCGCCAATCAAAAGAGGAGTTCCGATGCGTCCGATCACCATTTTCGCCGCTTGCGCGGCCCTCGCCGTCGGCGCGCTGCCGACCATCGTTCATGCCCAGATGACCAGCCCGCCCACCGGCCAAACCAGCGGGACCGACGCCAAGATGATCTGGGAGAAGTTCAAGGGAAGCTGGAACCAGACCAAGGGCGCCGTGAAGGAACAGTGGGGCAAGCTCACCGACGACGATCTGCTGGAGATCGAGGGCCGGCGCGACCAGTTGGTCGGCAAGATCCAGACTCGCTACGGCATCACGCGCGAACAAGCCGAGTCCCAGGTCGGAACATGGGAGCAGAAGCACTATCGCGACATGTGATCGGGGAGACTGGATTATGACGGCATTTCGCAACATCGCCGCAACGCTGGCGAGCGGCGTCGCGGCGATCGCGGTCACCGTGTCGGCGCTCGCACAGGCGCAGTTCCGCGACGAGAAGACGGGCACGATCTGGACGCCGGACAACGTCAGCAAGGACAATCAGCTGCGTCCATCGAACGAGCCCAGCACGCCCGCCGACAGGGCATTCGATCCGAACGCCCAGATCGCGACGGCAACGGGAGTCATCGTGCAGCGGCCCAACGCGACGGTGATGGGCATTGTCCCCATCACGGCCGGTCCGACCGTGCCCATTGTCTCGCTCGAGAGCCCGACTCTGCAGGCGCTCCCTGCCGATCGCTGGGTCGCGCCGCTTTATCTCAGCAACAACAGCGGAAGCGACGTCAACGCGCAGATCGGTTGCACCTTCACCAACGGCAGCAGGCCGGTGCAAGAAACCCGCATCGTCGTTCCGACGGCGGGACCAGGGCAGCGTCTGGCGTTCGCGGCATATGGCCCGCGGACGGATGTCTTCGTCGATCGCGTGCTCTGCCGCGTGCTCACGCCCTGATCGCACCCCACCATCTCGAACAGCGGAAACGGGCCGTCCATCGGCCCGTTTCTCTTTGCCTGAATCGCGCTACGCTTCCTGTCGCCGAGCCAGGGAGGGGGTAGCATGAGTTGTGTGTCCAATCTCCTGGCCTTGCTGAGTAGGGGAGTGGAATGAGCGTAGGTGGATTCGGCCGTCGGACGGCCATGGTGGGCGGTGCGGCGCTGGCGACGGCATCGTTGATCAGGCCGCGCGAGGCGCGGGCGGCGAAGTCGATGACGGTGGTGTTGGAATCGGAGGTGACGATCCTCGATCCGCACGTGATCACGGCCGCCATCACCCGCACCTTCGGCCTGCATGTCTTCGACATGCTGTTCGCCATGAACGAGAAGGGCGAGATCAAGCCGCAGATGGTCGAGGGCTACGACAGCAGCCCGGACAAGCTTACCTGGACCTTCACGTTGCGCGACGGTCTCAAATGGCACGACGGCAACCCGGTCGCGGCCGAGGATTGCGTCGCCTCGCTCAAGCGATGGTCGGTGCGCGATCCGCTGGGCAAGATGCTGATGGCCGATACCGATCAGCTCGCCGCGGTCGATGCCAGGACCTTCAAGCTGGTGCTGAAGCAGCCGTTTCCGTTGCTGCTCGAGGTGCTGGGCAAGCCCAATGCGCCACTGCCAGTGATGATGCCGGCCAGGCTCGCCGCGACGCCGGCCGACCAGCGCATCGGCGATCCGGTCGGGTCGGGCCCGTTCCGCTTCCTCAAGGACCAATGGCGACCGGGCAACGCCATGGTGCTGGAACGCAATCCCGCCTACGTGGCGCGCAAGGAAGCGCCGGACTTCCTGGCCGGGGCTAAGAACGTGAAGATCGACCAGCTCACGCTGCGCGTGATGCCCGACCAGTCGACCGGTGCCAACGCCCTGATGCAGGGCGAGATCGACTACATGCAATACCTGCCGTTCGACATGCTGCCGATCCTCGAGAAGGACAAGGCCGTCAAGCTGATGGGGCTGGGTGGCATCCATCAGTTCCAGGGCAACTTCCGCCTGAACCATGCCTTTCCGCCATTCGACAATCCCAAGGTGCGGCAGGTGATGTGGAAGCTGGTCGACCAGGATGCGACCCTGACGGCGATCGGTGTGCCCGACCGCTTCCGTGCCAAGTCATGCCCGTCGTTCTGGATGTGCGGCACGCCGCTTTCCACCGATGCCGGCTCGGGCACCGCCAGGGTCGATCTCGCAGCCGCCAAGGCCGAGCTGAAAGCCTCGGGCTACAAGGGTGAGCCGGTGATCATCCTCGAGGTTGCCGGGTCGATCAGCCAGACCGCCTCGCGCGTGCTGGTGCAGAACATGAGGGACGTCGGCTTCACTGTCGAACAGCAGCCGCGCGATTGGCCGACGGTGCTGGCGCGCCGCGCCAAGAAGGACGGCTGGTCGATGTTTCCGGTCTACTCCAACGGCACCGACATGTACTCGCCGCTGACGCACTTCTATGTCGCGGCGACCTGCAACGATTTCCCCGGCTGGTCGTGCGACAACCGCGTCCCCGAGCTGCTGCAAGCGTTCGCCCGCGCCGCCACGCCAGAGGAGCGCAAGAAGATCGCGGCCGACATCCAGACGATCGCCTACGAAATGGTGCCGTCCGTGATGTGGGGGCAATTCAGCATTCCCGCTGGCTATCGGGCCGATCTCAAGGGCCTGATTCAGTCGTCCTATCCCATGTTCTGGGAGGTCGACCGTTGACCGGGGCAGGAACTCGAGTGCGCCACAACGCGGCGGCGCATCGCTATGAGATGGACACCGACAGCGGCCTTGCCATCGCGGTCTATCGCGTGCAGGGCGACCGGATGATCTTCACCCACACCGAGGTGCCGCCGCAGGACGAAGGCAAGGGCTTCGCGGCGCGCCTGGTCGGCGAGGCGCTTACCGATGCGCACAAGCGCGGCTTCAAGATCGTGCCGGCCTGCAGCTTCGTCGTCGCGTACGTGCGCCGTCATCCCGAATACGACGATCAGTGACGATCAGTAAGGGAGCATGGTCTTCCTCTTCCGGACCGCGCGCCTGCCGGCGCGCTCATGCTCTTGCTTCATGCTCCTCACCCCCGAAGGGGAAGAGGCTGGGTGAGGGGATGCAGGAGACAATCTTCGCGTATCACCCCCTCACCTAACCTCTCCCCCAAGGGGAGAGGAACCTGATTCAAGAGGCGGACCCTACCTCGGGAAGAGGAACAGCCAGGCGAGCGCCAACGCGGCGATGGCGCCGACCGACGAAAGCACGAGAATGGTCAAAATGCGGCCGCTGACGACGCCGCTGCGCGCCTCGACGGGCGTGAGTTCGCGTTCCATGGAAGCTCCATTGGCGTTGATCAGGACTAGAAAAACGCCCTGCAGGAGACCGGGTTGCCGGCCGCCGGACGGCAACTGCCGAACTCGCAGGAGCGTTAACCGTGCGAGATCGAACGATCGCAAGGAGATTTAACGATGTTGTACTGGGCGCTGATGTTCCTCGTGATCGCGCTGCTGGCCGGTCTGTTCGGCTTCGGCGGGGTCGCCTCGACCGCGACCGGCATGGCGCAGATCCTGTTCGTCATCGCGCTGGTGCTGTTCGTGATCAGCCTGTTCGCCGGCTTCCTGCGGCGCAACTCCTAGAGCGGAGTCCTCGTCGCCTCGAAGTGGGCGCGCAACCGATCGCGCGCCGCATATCCAGCTGCGCGATCCCAGCAATTCAGGATGGCGACGCGAAAGCCGCCCGGCGGCATGGCGTGCCGGCCGGGCGGCAGCTCCTCATGGAAGGTGATTTGCACGCTAGACACGCCCTCCATGGTTTCGATGGCGCGTTGCAGATCGGCCGGCGGATGGTGATAGCGAAAGCCGTGCGGCGCGAAGAGGACGACGCTGTATCCGGTGCGTCGCGCCGAATCGTCGAACCGCCACTCGCGTGATGCGTAGAGACGGACGATGGCTTCCACCCATCCGGCGCCGTAGAGGTCCGGCCATTGATCGGCGAAGCGCAGATGCACCTCGATGATGCGGCCGCCGATGGTCTCGAGGTTGAGCAGCCCCGTATACCCCTTGAGGTGCCGGCGACACCAGGCGCCGCACCAGCTCTCGATCGCTGGTGACGGCACTGCCTGCACTTCCCAATAGTCGAAAGTGCCAGCACCGCTGGCAACGCCGGTCGCATGGCGCCACCACTGCGGTTCGCCGTCGACCAGGGCGACATCGCTGCTGACATGATCGCCTTCGAGCAGCGTCGTCCAGAAATGGCCTGGCTGGTAGGCGCTGGCGTAGTCGTCTGGCGAGAAAAGGGCGCGGCTGCCTACGCCCATGCCCTTCAAGTTGTAGATGGGCTTGGAAAAAACCGGGTAATTTTGCGGAGCAATGCCGTGCGGTGCTGCTGACAATCCCTGGCTGAGCGCTACGGCAAGCTTGTCGTAGACCCAGCGATGCGCCGGATTCCACTGCCAGCCGTCGCTGTCCTCAGTGGGAATGAAAACGTCCGCCGGGCACGGCACGCCCTCGAAATATTGAGTACGCCATGGATCGATCTCGCAAATTGGCACTGGAATTCCTATGTCCCGACCGTCCACAGTGAGTGCACGACCACGGCATTGCAACCGGCTATCGTCGCCGGCGTTTGCCGACAGGGCGGAGGTGCCGTGTCCAACATGATAACGCGTGGCGTGCGGACCCGCGGTGCCTCCCGCGGCAAGCGGTTCCTGGAGGTCCGCACCTGCACCGAACAACTCGCTGAGCCGCTGTCGGCCGAGGACCAGACGGTCCAGTCGATGCCTGACGCCAGCCCGACCAAATGGCACCTGGCACACACGACGTGGTTCTTCGAGACCTTCGTGCTGTGTCCCCATGCGCCCGGTTACCGCGTCTTCGATAGCGCCTACGAGTATCTCTTCAATTCCTACTACGAGGCTGTCGGACCGCGCCATCCGCGACCCCAGCGCGGCATGCTCACCCGACCCGGCCTTGCGGAAGTCATGGCCTATCGGCGGCACGTCTCGGACGCGATGTCGGCACTGCTCGACGGCACCAACCGCGACATCGATGACCTCGTCGAGCTTGGCCTGCACCACGAACAGCAGCATCAGGAGTTGATTCTGATGGATGCCAAGCATCTGCTGTCGCTCAATCCGCTGAAGCCTGCCTATCGTGCGTCGACGCCATCGCATGGCGTGGCAGCGCCGATGGCATGGCGCGACTTCGAAGGTGGGCTGATCGAGATCGGCCATGATGGCAAGGGGTTCGCCTTCGACAATGAAGGGCCGCGCCATCGTGTCTGGCTGGAGCCGTTTGCGCTCGCCTCGCGGCCCACCAATTGCGGCGAGTATCTCGCCTTCATCGAGGATGGCGGCTATCGGCGGCCGGAGTTGTGGCTGTCGGCAGGTTGGGATTGCGTCAACCAGCGCGGTTGGACGGCGCCGCTTTATTGGGAGGAAGACGGCGAGAATTGGCGCGTCTTCACCCTGTCGGGCCCGAGGCCGCTCGATCGCGCGGCGCCGGTCTGCCACGTCAGCGGCTTCGAGGCGGCCGCCTTCGCCAAGTGGGCTGGCAAGCGCCTGCCGCGCGAGGCGGAGTGGGAGGCGGGAGCCGGAGCCGTCCAGGATACGGGCATCGTCTGGGAATGGACTGCCAGCCCTTACGTTGCCTATCCCGGCTATCGCGAGCCGGCCGGGGCGATCGGCGAATACAACGGGAAGTTCATGGCCAACCAGATGGTGCTGCGCGGCGGCTGCTCGGCGACGCCGGCCGGCCACGTGCGCCCGACCTATCGCAACTTCTTCCCACCAGATGCGCGCTGGATGTTCGGCGGCATTCGCCTCGCGGAGGATCTCCGATGAACGGCTCGCCTTTGCTTCTCGACCGCGCCGAGCTGGATGACCGCAGCGAATTCAGGGAGGCCGTGCTGGCGGGCCTGGAACAGCGGCCGCGCGCGATTCCGGCCAAGTTCCTTTACGACGCGCGTGGCTCGGCCTTGTTCGACGCGATCTGCGAGCTGCCCGAGTACTACCTGACACGCACCGAGACTGAGATCCTGCGTCGCGCTGCCAGCGAGATCGCGGCGCTGGCGGGTCCCGGTTGCGCGCTGGTCGAGTACGGCAGCGGCTCGAGCGTGAAGTCGCGGTTGTTGATCGAGGCCATGCGCGATCTCGTGGCCTACGTGCCGGTCGACATTTCGCGCCAGCATCTCGACGCCACGGCGAACCGGCTGCGCCGCGACTATCCGGCGCTCAGGGTCGAGCCGGTCTGCGCCGACTACATGACCTTCGAGCGGCTGCCGGTCGACTTGAGGGCAGCACGCCGGCGCGTCGGCTTCTTTCCCGGCTCCACCATTGGCAATCTCACGCCGGCTGAGGGCACGGCATTCCTGCGCCGCGCCCGCGGCTTGCTGGGCGAAAGCGGCGCCATGGTGCTCGGCGTCGATCTCAAGAAGGATCCGCGGCGTCTGCACGACGCCTACAACGACGCGGCCGGCGTCACGGCGCAGTTCACGCTGAACCTGCTGCGGCGCATGAACCGCGAGCTCGATGCGAACTTCGACCTGTCGGCGTTCGCCCACGAGGCCTTCTACAATCCGGTCCAGGGCCGCATCGAAATCTACTTCCGCAGCCTCAAGCCGCAGACCGTCTCTGTCGCCGGACGGAGCTTCGCCTTCGCCGAAGGCGAGCGCGTGCATACCGAGTACTCCTACAAGTACGACGACGCCGGAATCGCCCTGTTGGCGCGCAGTGCGGACTTTGGCATCGCCGAGACCTGGACAGATCCGGCCCGGCAGTTCGCGGTGGTCTATCTCGTGGCCAGGCCTGAATTACGCCCCTGAAGCAGGCAGCCCGCCCCCAAGTTTCCTTGGGGACGGGCTATGTGGCCCGGCGGGGAGAGTGGCATCGCTGAGCGGGGGCCGGGCGATACCGGTACCCGACCAATGCCCTTTCAA
>JAEZHS010000667.1 GCA_023436825.1 Pseudomonadota bacterium
GTCCGCTTGAGTTATTTGAACGCGATGCCCAGTCCCTTGTTGAGGCCGCAGCCGTAGTTGCCGTGGGCGCGGATGGGCTTGAGCTTGGCGCCGGCGACGACGAACAGCGGCTCGTGGAACAGCGGGATCCATACCGCCGCGTCATGTACCTTCTTCTGGACCGCCGCGTAGGCCTCGGCACGCGTGGCATCGTCGGTCGCCGTCGAGCCCTTGTCCAAAAGCTCGTCGGTCTCCTTGTCCTTCCAGTTCATGCGGTTGGGCGTCGGCGTATTGGCCGAGCGGAAGTAGAGGTTCAGCGCATCGCCGGCGCTGACATAGGGGAAGCTCATGCCGAAGGCGTCGAACTCCTGGGTCGCAAGCTTGCCCCACGCCACGGTCGAATCGAAGAGCTGGATCTGCAGATCGATGCCGACCTTGCGCAGGTCGCCCTGCACCGCTTCGGCGACCTCCTTGAAGGCGCCGGAGATGCCGTAGACGACCGGCGCCAGCTTCTTGCCGTCCTTGTAGCGGAAGCCGTCGGAATTCTTCTTCCAGCCGGCCTCGTCCAGAAGCTTCTCGGCTTCCTTGATGTTTTCGCCGTAGACGGCGCGATCGACCTTGTCGTTGAAGTCGAGCACGCCCGGCATCAGCAAGGTCGAGGCGGGCTCGGCGAGTCCGAAGGTGACGGCATCGGCGATCGCCTTCTGGTCGACCGCGAGGTTCATCGCCTTGCGCACGCGCACGTCGTTCATCAGCTCCTTGTCGACCTTGAAGCCGATGAAGTAGGTCCAGAAGAAGTTCTCGGCCTTGGTCACGGACAGCGACTTGTTGGCCTGCAGCTCCTTGATCGACCAGTACGGTACGTACTGGCTGGCATCGGCCTGGCCCGCCTGCAGGGCGGTCACGCGCGTGTTCTCCTCCGGAACGACCTTCCAGACCACCTTGTCGACCTGGGCCTCGGTCACGTCATAGTAGGAGGGGCCCCATTTGTAGCCCTTGTGCTTGGTGAGCACCGTCGAATCGCGCGGCGTCCAGCTCTCGAAGCAGAACGGGCCGGTGCCGTCGATGCCCTTTACGCCGAAGTCCGCGCCGAGCTGCTTCGCCTGCTCGACGTTCAGGACGGTGTGGAAGTACTGCGTCATCTGGTAGAGCAGCTCGGAGAACGGCTTCTTGAGCTTGTACTCGACCGTGTAGTCGTCGGGCGCCGTGATCTTGTCGACCTCGCCCATGCGCCACTTCACCAGGCCCTTGGTCTCGGGATCGAGCCAGCGCTCGTAGGTCGCGACCACGTCCTTGGCGGTCATCTTCTTGCCGCTGCAGAAGCTCACGTCGTCGCGCAGCTTGAAGGTGTAGGTGAGGCCGTCGGGCGACATCGTCCAGCTCTTGGCCAAGCCCGGCCGCAGCGTCTTCATGTCGTAGTCGAGGTTCACCAGCGTGTCGCCGATCATGTACATGACCTCGGCGCCCGAGCGGGCCGTCGATTTGTGCGGATCGTAGCGGTCGGTGTCGATCTCGCGCACGATGGTCACGGTCTTCTGCGCCATCGCCGGCGCCGCCGCACCGATCGCGGTCGCAGCGAGCGCCGCCAGAAGCAAACGATTGGTCATGCCTGAGAGCCTCCTTATTGCCTGAGCTTGGGGTCGAGGGCATCGCGCAGCGCGTCGCCCAGGACGTTGAAAGCGAGAACGACGAGGAAGATCGCCGCGCACGGGAAGGTCGAGACGTTGGGCGCGATCTGCAGGAACTTGCGGCCGTCGGCCGCCATGCTGCCGAGTTCCGCCGTCGGCGGCTGGGCGCCGAGACCGAGGAAGGAAAGGGCGGCGCCGAGCAGGATTGCCTGGCCGAGCTGCAAGGTCATGTAGATGAGGATGGTGGGCCAGCAGTTGCGCGCGAGGTAGCGCCAGATCAGGGCGCCGTCGCCCAGGCCGACGGCGCGCCCGGCTTCCATGTATTCCTGCTGCATGATCGACTGTGCCGCGCCTCGGGCGATCCGGGCGATCGAGGGAACCGCCGCGACCGAGAGCGCGATCACCAGGGAGAAGAGGCCGGTGCCCAGCACGGCGGCGATGGCGAGGCCGAACAGGATCGAGGGGAAGGAGAGCAGCACGTCGACCAGGCGCATCAGGGGCGTGTCGAGGCGCTTGAAGTAGGCCGCGCTCAGTCCGATCAGGGCGCCGAGGCCGCCGCCGACGGCAACGGCGATCACACCCATGCCCAAGGTGGCGCGCAGGCCGAACAGGATGCGGCTCAGCATGTCGCGGCCCTGGTTGTCGGCGCCCAAGAGATAGCCGGGGCAGCGCTCGCCGAGGGGCGGGCAGAAGCGCAGCCGCATGTTGTTGGCGTACGGATCGAAGGGCGCGATCAGCGGGGCGAAGATCGCGGCCATGAGGATGACGAACAGGAAGAGCGCGGCGGCCGCCGCCGCCGGATCGCGCAGTATGCGCCGCCAGACGGCATTCTTGCGCCGGATCGCGGCGATGGCGCGCTGATCGGCTTCGGATTGAAGCGAGAGGGCAGCGTCGGTCATGGCTGGGGGCGGTCATGCTCTGCCGGACCGCGCGCGTGCCGCGGGGGGGT
>JAEZHS010000686.1 GCA_023436825.1 Pseudomonadota bacterium
CCGGGGCCAACCAGTGGTACGGCCAGCTCGAGACGGGCTACCGCTTCGACCTGGGCACCAATGCCAACGCCTTCATCACGCCGTTCGCGCGGCTGCAGGCCTACACGGCCAACCAGAACGCCTTCACCGAGACGGGCGCGCAGTCGCTCAAGCTCTCGGTGGCGCAGCAGACGACCAACTCGCTGCGCACGGTGATCGGCGCGCAGCTCGGCGGGGCGATGGACCTGGGCTGGCGGGAAAAGCTCGCGATGCAGCTCCGTCTCGGCTGGAGCCACGAGTATGCCGATGTCGGCCGTCCGGTGACGGCGGCCCTGGCCGGCGCGCCCGCCATGCCGTTTACCACCTTCGGCATCTCCCCGCAGCGCGATGGCGTGGTCATCGGCCTGTCGGCGAACACGGCAATCGCCGAGGCGACGTCGATCTATCTCCGCTACGAGGGCGACATCTCGGCCCAGGACAGTGCGCACGCCATCACCGCCGGCGTGCGCATGGTCTGGTGACAGCGGCCACACCGGAGGGAACCCGGCAACGGCAGGGGACATTGCTTCGGTAACCAATCCGGAGGTGTCCCGTGTTCCGCTTCGCCGTTCTCTTCGCTGCCGCCGTGGCCGCGTCCTCCTTCACCCCGAGCTTCGCCGCCGATCCCGCGACCAAGCAGGCGAGCTCGCCGGTCGCGCCGACGGCGACGTTCGTGGCCCAGGCCGCCTTCGGCAACATGTTCGAGATCGAAAGCAGCAAGCTCGCCCTCGACCGCAGCAAGTCGGCGCCGGTGAAGGCCTTCGCCCAGCACATGGTCGACGACCACTCGGCCGCCGCGGTCAAGTTCAAGGAGGCGGTGCTGGACGCCAAGCTGGCGATGCCGCCGGACAAGCTCGATGCCAAACATCAAGCGATCCTGGGCGAGCTCGCCGCCAAGCGGGCCGCCGACTTCGACAAGGCCTACATCGCCGCGCAGTACCAGGCGCATGTCGAGGCCGTCGAGCTGTTCAAGGGCTACGCCCAGGCCGGCGAGGACAAGCGGATGAGCGCGTTCGCGGCAGAGATGCTGCCCAAGCTGCAGGCGCATCTCGACCAGGTGGCGAAGATGCGGTGAGGCTTCCCCCCCGGCTGCGCCGGGAAGGAGTGCCGGCTTACCGCCGCTGCTCGGCCACCGGCACGGGGCTGTTGCCGTCGTAGCGCGGGTTGCCGACGAACATCGCACTGATCGCGATGATGCCGATCAACAGGGCCGCGCCGATGATGAGGCCGATGCGCCTCGCGTCGCGCGGCCGGGTCGCCGTCCGATCGCCGGGCCGGCGCTCCTGCTCGGACTCGGCGGCCATGCGGCGACGTGCTTCGGTCCTGGGATCGAGTGGCATGTGCTTGTCTCCTTGCGTCTCTGCTGAAGCAATGAGGCACGCGCTTCCGGGTTGCGCGCCGCGCGCTTGTCGCAGCCTGCGCGCCGAGTCTCACGGCTTCGTCACCGCGATGGTGCGAAAACCCACAGTTCCGGCTCTCGCAGGCGGCGACCTTTCGCGCCGGCATGGGTGTGTCGTTTCGGCAACTTCCCGCGTCATTCGACGCGGCGGCCGCCGAACCGCTTGTGCGTCGCGATAACGCCAAGCTTTCGGTGCAAAGCAGCTGAATGGGTCAAGCTTCCATCGTCCTCACGAGGATCTCACGCATGGCCGACAAGCGCTCTCGCAGCGCCCGCGCCGAGACGACCAACGGCGGCCGACGGCTGGTCGTGGTTGCTGCCTTCGACGTCGTGAGCTTCACCGCTCTCGTCGAGGCCGACGAGGAGCGCGTGCTGGCGGCGTGGCGGGCGCTCAGGGCCGAGATCGATCCGCTGATCGCCGCCGGCGGCGGGCGCATCTTCAAGGCGCTGGGCGACGGCCTGCTGGTCGAGTTCACCAGCCCGGTCGAGGCGACGCGCACCTCGTTGATCGTGCAGGAGACGGTGGCGCGCACGGCGGCGGGCCGGGACGCGGCGACGCGGCTGGAACTGCGCTGCGCCATCCACATGGGCGAGGTCACCGTCGAGGGCGCCGACCTCCTGGGCGACGGCATCAACATCGTGTCGCGCCTGCAGGCGCATGCGCCGGTCGGCGGCGTGCTGGTCTCGGCGGCCGTCATGGACCTGATTTCTGGCCGCCTGTCGCAGCCGATCGAGGACCTGGGACCGCTCGCCCTGCGCAACATGAGCCGGCCGGTGCACGCCTATGCGGTCGGGCCGAAGGCGCCGGGAGCGAAGGAGGGTGCGCGCGGCGGGATGATCGACAGCTTCCAGCGCCGGCGGCCCTCGATCGCCGTGCTGCCTTTCGTCGACCAGACGGAGGGCGACCAGGGCAAGGATGGGGGCGCGTCGTGGTTCTCCGACGGGCTGGTCGAGGAGATCATCGCGGCGCTGGCCTGCCTGCCCGAGCTGATCGTGATCTCGCGCAGCTCGGCGCTGCGCTATCGCGGCCAGCCGCACGCCCCGCAGCGCGTGCGGCGCGAGCTCGCCGTGCGCTACATGCTGACCGGCAGCGTGCGTCGCGACGGCGACAGGGTGCGATTGTCGGCCGAGCTCTGCGACTGCGAGACGGGCACGGCGATCTGGAGCGACCGCTTCGCCGGCGCGGCGGCGGATCTGTTCGAGCTGCAGGACGAGCTGTCGGCGCGCGTGGTGACGACGATCGCGCCGCAGGTGCAGGAGTCCGAGCTTCGCCGCGTGCTGAAGAAGCATCCCGAGAGCCTCGACGCCTACGAGAGCGTGCTGCGTGGGCTCGACCTGCTCTACCGCATCGAGGACAATCCGTGGGAGAAGGCGCTGCCCCTGTTCGAGCGCGCCATGGGGCTCGATCCCAGCTACGCTGCGGCCTATGCGCTGGCCGCGACCTGCCACGGCGAGCGCTTCTACGAGGGCACGTCGCCCGATCCCACGGCCGATCACCTGGAGGCCGAGCGGCTGAGCCGGCTCGCGCTCTCCTACGACCGCTTCGATCCGGTGGCGCTTTCCCTGTGCGGCCACATCCGGTCGTGGCTGTTCCACGACTACGACCATGCCATCGAATTGTTCGACCGGGCGCTGGCGGCCAATCCCAGCGCGGCCATCGCCTGGCTGCGCAGCAGCGCCACCTTCAGCTACATCGGCGAGACACGCGAGGCCAAACGCCGCGTCGAGATCGGACTGCGGCTTTCGCCCTACGACGCGCATGTCTTCTTCTCCTATGGCTTGGCCGGGCTCGCGGCCTATGCGAGCGGCGACTGGCTCGAGGCGGCCAACTGGGGCGCCAGGTCGATGGCGCTCAATCCGCGCTTCGTCGGCAACCTGCGCTTCCTGGCCGCAAGCCTTGCCGCCAGCGGCCAGCTCAAGCAGGCGCACGAGGTCGGCCGGGCGCTGCTGCGCGTCAACCCGACCTTCAGCGCGCGCAAGTTCGCCGCCGGGCATGCATTCAAGGACGCCGAGCAGCGGCGGCTGTTCGGCGACCACCTGGTGCTGGCGGGACTGCCGGAGTGAAGGGGCGACGAAGGGCGCTGTTACCGCGTACCCTGGCAGGATCGGCCGATCTGGAGCATTCCGTGCGCAAGACCGTCGTCGTCAACGACCGCATGCAGAGGGGATATCGGTACCGCCTGACGGCGCCGATCGGGCGCGGCTTCGATGCCGGCTTCGAGCCGGAGCTCACGCCGGCGGAAATGCTCCAGCTCGGCGTGTTCTGCGGCAAGTACATGACGGATTGCCGCAACGAGTTTCCCGCGAGCTGGTTCAAGCGCGCCAAGCTGTCGCCGCCGCGGCGCGACTGTTCGCTGAACTACTTCGGCGTCGATGCCAGCCAGCCGCTGTCGGAATGGCGGCGCAAGGGCTGGATCCATCCCGACGACCCGCGCGGCTGGTTCCAATGGTACTGCCGCTATTACATGGGCCGCCGCCTGCCGGACGAGGACAGACGGCAGATCCGGCGCTGGAAAGCTTTCCGCCGCCACGCCGCCCAAGTGCGGGCGAACTGCGAGCCGGGCGATCCGTCATGCCGGCCGCGACAGCGACAAGCGTTGCTGCAGTGGGCCTACGACAGCCGCGCGATGTAGATCGGCAAAGGGAGCGAGGCGAAGGCTACTTCGCCACGCCCGGGCAAAGCTGGCGGAAGATCGTGAGCTGCACGTCGTAGCCCGACGGCAGCGAGCCGTCGAGGATCTCGCCGGTCCGGAGGTCCTTGATGGCGTAGTCGGCGATCATGTCGTCCGACTTCTTGGCCTCGCCTATGAAGGCGTAGCGGCGGTCGTACATGTCGGTCCAGGTCCTGGTCGTGCAGTTGCCGCTCACCCGGTCGGCGATCTTCAGCTCGGCCAGCATCCGGCGCACGCAGTCTGGCGAGTCGTCCGTCAGGTATTCGACGCAGACCGCCTTGGCGTCCTCGGGCGTGTGCTTGATGAGGATCACGGCATTGGCCGTGCCGATGCCCGACTTGCCGACGGTGGTGACATGCATGCCGGCGCGCGTGCCGTAGTAGATGCGGTCGTCGGCCCGGACGCCAAGCGGGGCGGCCAGCGACAGGGCGAGCAGAAGCGCCGTGCCGAGCCTGAAGATGTTCGTTCTCATTCGGATGAGGTCATACCGTGACGACGACGTCGCGGAAATAGCCGCGCGAGCCGTCGCCGACGAACAGGCCGACCGGCCCGCGCCGGCCCGGGAAGCGCAGGTCGTCGACGGCAAGCACCTCGACGCCGTCGACGCGGGCGCCGAGATGCGAACCCGCGATCTCGAGCCGCAGGCGATGCCAGCGGCCGAGGGCGATATCCGCGCCCTTCTCGTAGCGGCCCGGGAAGGCGGCGCGCGAATCGGAGAAATGGAAGCCCGGATCGGCGACGTACTGGATGGCGCGGTCGATGCGCGGCGCCGGCGGCGGCGGCACGTTCAACCGACCGTTGGTCATGCGCAGGTAGACCGTCTCGTGGCTCGAGAAGCCGTCGCCGACATGGAACGACAGGCCGACGAAGCCGCGATCGTCGGGCGCCCCGCGACCCGTCAGCACGCCCGCCACCATCACCTCGAGGATGCCGTCGGCGAAGGCCGGCGCCACGAGAGCCATGCTGGGCCGGTTGCCGCCGCCCTGGGTGCCAAGGCGCAGCGCCTGCTCGGCGTCGGTGAGCTCGACGGCGAGGCAATCATGGCCGTCCCAGCGCGTCGAGATCGCGGTCACGAGGTTGGCCGCCATCGGCTGCGGCACATCATCGGCGCGGGCCTCACTCGGCGAGAGGGAGAGCTGGGAAAGGGCGGCGCCCAGGCCGCCGATCAGGGTGCGTCGCTGCATGGCGGCATGCTGGCTTTGCCGACGGGCATCGATCCAATGCATAATCCGCATCGATCATGAGCCAGATCGATTTCCGCTGCTTCGACCTCAACCTGCTGGTCGTGCTGGACGTGCTGATGGCCGAGCGC
>JAEZHS010000774.1 GCA_023436825.1 Pseudomonadota bacterium
GCGAATGGCCGTCGCGGCGCAGCAGCACCGAGAAATTGTCGAACCAGGTAACGATCCCCTGCAGTTTCACACCGTTCACAAGGAAGATCGTGACGGGTGTCTTGTTCTTGCGCAGGTGGTTCAGGAAAACGTCCTGAACGTTCTGTGCCTTTTCGCTCATGTTCTTGGCCTCTTGCTGGGCGTCCGACTACTTTTTGGGCAGCCGTTGGAAAGGCGCGGGTCTCATACCCGCTACCGAGTTGAATCAAATATAGGGGGCGATCGGGTCAAAGCAATGCCACCAGGTGATTACAATTACGTGCTCTCAGCCGCGGCGGATGGTCCAGCAGCAGGCCCGTCAGTTCCTCTGCACCGCCCACCAGGACGGGCAGACAGCCGGCCGCATGGGCGCATTTGAGGTCCGCGGGGGTATCGCCGACCATCCACACGGTCTCGTCCGGGGCAATTCCCGTGCCGTCAAGAGCCCTGAAGATCGGGTCGGGCGCCGGCTTGTCGCGCAGGCAGTCGCGCGCGCCCACTGCCCGCTTGATCCAGCGCTGCCAACCGAGATAGGCGAGCTCGGCCCTCAGGTTGTCGCCGACCTTGTTGCTCACGACCGCGACATAGCAGCCGAGCCGGTCGCAGTGTTCCAGCAGCTCGGCGGCACCCGGCAAAGGCGTCAGCCGCTCGAGATGGATGCGATGGAAGGTCTCGTAGAACACCTTCTCGGCTTCGACCGCCCGAGCGCCGAACAATGCGGGGAAGGCGTCGCGCAACGAGCCGTGGGCGCGGTCCTTCACCTGCTGCGCCGTCCACGGCGTGTGACCCAGCGCCGTGAAGGTGTCGTTGTAGCATTCGACGATGGTCGGCCAGGTGTCGACCAGCGTGTTGTCCCAGTCGAACAGGATGGCGCGTGGCGGTTTCAGACCTTGCGGTCGGCTCACGTAACCGCCTCGCCGTCGGCCGCGAAGCGCACGTATTCCTCGCGCAGCCGCCGCGCCGTCGGGCCGACCTTGCCGTCGCCGACGACGTCGCCGTCGATCCTGACCACCGGCGTCACGAACGACGTCGCGCTGGTGATGAAGGCCTCCTTGGCATCCTTGGCCTCGGCCAAAGTGAAAGGCCGTTCGACCAGCTTCAACTGCAGGTCGCCCGCAATCGACTTCAAGGTGTGGCGGGTGATGCCGGCCAGGATGCCGTTGTCGGTAGCGCGCGTGACCAGCTCGCCGGCCTGGGTGACGATCCAGGCGTTGGTCGAGGCGCCTTCCGTCACGTTGCCCTTGCCGTCGACCAGCCACGCCTCGTAGGCGCCGCTTTCGCGCGCCGCCTGCTTGGCCAGCACGTTGGGCAGCAGCGCCACGGTTTTGATGTCGCAGCGCTGCCAGCGGATGTCCGGATGACTCTTCACCGCGACGCCGGGGCCGGGATCGGCCTCCGCCCGCTTGCTGTTCTTGGTGGTCAGCACCAGCGCCGGCTTCACCGGCTTGGTCGGAAAGGCATGGTCGCGCCGCGCCACGCCGCGCGTCACCTGCATGTAGACCAGCCCGTCGCGCAGGCGATTGCGGCGCATCAGCTCGCGGATGATGAAGCCGAGCGTAGGCCGCGCCACCGGCCAGTCGATGCGCAGCTCCTTCAGCGAGCGGCCGAGGCGATCGATGTGCAGCTTCTCGTCGATCAGCTTGCCGTCACGCACGCCCACGACCTCGTAGACGCCGTCGGCGAGCTGATAACCGCGATCCTCGACGTGTACGCTCGCCTCGAGATGATCGACATAGCGTCCATTGACGTAGGCATAACGCGCCATTCTCTCACGCTCCTCGTGTCTCGGTCGCGGCTTCGCCGCCGCCATTGTCCACGGCGCCGCCATGCAGGCCGAGTGACTTCAATTTGCGATGCAGCGCCGAGCGCTCCATGCCGACGAAAGTCGCGGTGCGCGAGATGTTGCCGCCGAAGCGCGTCACCTGGGCGAGCAGGTACTCGCGCTCGAAGACCTCGCGCGCATCGCGCAGAGGCAGTTGCATGATCTCGCCGCCCTTCTCCCAGCGCAGCACCGACGGCGCATCCTCGCTCACGTCGTTGGGCAGGACATCGGCGCGGATCGGCCCGCCACCGGCAGGGGCCAGGATCAGGAGTCGCTCGATGACGTTGCGCAGCTGGCGGACGTTGCCCGGCCAATCGTGGCCCTGCAGAGCCGCTAGCGTGTCCTCGCCGATCGGCCGCGCCGGCAGGCCGGTGGCATCGGCGACGCGCTGCAACAGGTCGTTGCCGACTTCGGGAATGTCCTCGCGGCGCTCGCTGAGCGGTGGGACGCGCAAGGCCACGACGTTCAGCCGGTGGAAAAGTTCCTCGCGGAAGCCGCCCGACGCGATCTCGTCCTGCAAAGTGCGCGCTGTCGAGGCGAGCACGCGGACATCGACCTCGACCTTGGTGGTGCCGCCGTCGCGGGTGAAGGACTGCTCCTGGAGCACGCGCGCCAGCCGGCTCTGCAGCGGCACCGGCAGGTCGGCGACTTCCTTCAGGAGCAGCGTGCCGCCATGCGCCATCTCGAAGGCGCCCGAGACGCGCAGCACGTCGGCGGCGCCCTCCCCGTCCGTGCCGAACAGCTCGATCTCGAGCCGCTCGGCCGGCAACGCCGAGCAGTTCACCACGACGAACGGACCGTCGGCCCGCTTCGACTGCTGATGGATCAGCCGCGCCACGGTCTCCTTGCCGGTGCCCGATGGGCCGGTGATCAGCACGCGGCTGCCGGTCGGCGCCACGCGCTCGATCTGGCTGCGCACGTTCGCCGCAGCGCCCGACGAGCCCACGAAAGTCACCTCGCCGCCGGCACGGCGGCGCAAGGCGACGTTCTCGCGCCGCAGCCGATCGGCTTCGATCGCGCGGTCCACCACCAGCAGCAGGCGGTCGGCCTTGAACGGCTTCTCGATGAAGTCGTAGGCGCCGGTCTTGATGGCGGACACGGCGGTATCGATCGTGCCATGACCCGAGATCATCACCACCGGCACCGGCGGCTCCTCGCGGCGGATCACCTCCAGAAGCTGGAGGCCATCGAGCTCGCTGCCCTGCAGCCAGACGTCAAGGATGACCAACGCCGGCCGGCGCTGGCGCACGGCGTCGATGGCCTCGGTGCTGTTGTGGGCGCGGCGGGCGGTGTGGCCCTCATCCTCCAGGATGCCCGCGATCAGCGTGCAGATGTCGCGCTCGTCGTCGACGATGAGAATATCGTGGCCCATGACTCTTCAAGTTGTCCGCGATGCTCCGTGCGGATCATTGTGCGGCCGTCGCTTGCGAACGTACCGACGCGATTTCCTTCGCGTCACGCCGGAATACCAGACTGATACGCGCGCCGCCACCCTCGCGGTCCTCCAGGGCGAGATGGCCGCCATGATCTTCCATGATCTTCTTGACGATGGCGAGGCCGAGCCCCGTGCCCTTGCTGCGGGTGGTCATGTACGGCTCGGTCAGCCGCTCGCGGCCTTCCTTGGGCAGCCCCCGCCCGTTGTCGTCGACGATGATGCACACGGTGGCGTCGTCGTCGCGCAAAGTCAGCGTGATCTCGCCCGGCGGCAGGACCTGTCCGTGCACGACCTCCCTGCCCTCGATCGCCTCGGCCGAGTTCTTCAGGATATTGGTCAGGACCTGCGACACCTGCCGGCGATCGCAGATCAGCGGCACCGGGCGATCGGGCAAAGTCGAGACGTAGCGGATGTCGGGATTGCCCTGGCGCTGCAGGAACAGCGCCTGCTGGCAGAGCTCCTTGGCGTCCTCCGGCTTCACCGTCGGCCTCGGCATGCGGGCGAACGAGGAGAATTCGTCGACCATGCGGCCGATGTCGCCGACCTGGCGGATGATGGTGTCGGTGCAGATCGAGAAGGTCTCGGGATCCTCCTTGATCTGCTTCAGGTAACGGCGCTTCAGCCGCTCGGCCGAGAGCTGGATGGGCGTCAGGGGATTCTTGATCTCGTGGGCGATCCGCCGAGCAACGTCGGCCCAGGCGGCGCGACGCTGGTCGGAGAGCTGCTGGGTGATGTCGTCGAAGGTCACGACGAACCCGTTCGCGGAAGCCGTGACCTGCACCGCCAGCGTCTGGGTCTCCGACCCGCGCGCGATCCGGACCTGCCAGCGGGCGTGGCCCAGGCT
>JAEZHS010000780.1 GCA_023436825.1 Pseudomonadota bacterium
CCTATGCGGTGGCCAAACTCTACGCCTACTGGATCACGGTGAATTACCGCGAGGCCTATGGCCTGCACGCTTCCAACGGCATCCTGTTCAACCACGAGGGCCCCACCCGCGGCGAAACCTTCGTGACGCGGAAGATCACCCGCGCTGTTGCCGCCATCACGCTGGGCCGGCAGGAACGGCTCTACCTCGGCAACCTGGACGCCAAGCGCGACTGGGGTCACGCCCGCGACTATGTCGAGGGGATGTGGCGCATGGTCCAGCAGGACGAGCCCGACGACTACGTGCTCGCCACCGGCGAAACCCACTCGATCCGCGAGTTCGTGGAACTGGCCTTCGGCTGCGTCGGCCGCCGGATCGTCTGGCAGGGCGCGGACGTGGAGGAGAAGGGCATCGACGCCGTGACCGGCAACGTGCTGATCGAGGTCGATCCGCGCTACTTCCGTCCGACCGAGGTGGATCTGCTGCTTGGCGACCCCTCCAAGGCGCGCGCAAGGCTGGGCTGGACGCACACCACCAGCTTCCCCGATCTTGTCCGCGAGATGGTTGACAGCGATCTCGCCCTTTACGGCAAGGACCGGAGGGCCTGATCCGGGCATCGCACGCCTTTCAAAGCGGCTTGGCGCTCCGGCTCGTTGGGGCTGTGAAGCCGCGGGTGGACGGAGTATACAGGCTGCGTCCGGTCTGTTTCGTTTCGGAGTTTGCATGGTGCCGTCCACAGCTCTTCCGTCCCGTTGCCACGGGCACTCTGCGCCGTGGCGCGCAGGGTCGCGACCGGGGCGCGCAGGATGACCAGCGAGGGCTTGACCAACGCATCGTTCCGCCCACGAAGCGAAACCACCTATGACTCCGGCGGCCGCAGCCAAGCCGCGCGGGCCTGGGACGATCTTCGGGATGGGGCCCGGCGTTGGCGGCTGTGGAGCAAGCTTGGCTGGCACGACATCCGCAAGCGCTATCGGCGCTCGGTCCTTGGGCCTTTTTGGCTGACGCTCAGCATGGCGGTCATGGTGGCCAGCCTCGGGCTCATCTACGGCACCCTGTTCCGGCTGAATCTGGAAGACTATCTGCCCTTCCTGGCGATCGGCCTGGCGACCTGGAACTTCGTGGCGTCCTTCCTGAACGAGGGCTGCACCAGCTTCATCGATCTGGAAGCGCTGATCAAGAACGTCAGAATTCCCATGTCATTGCACATCCTGCGTGTGCTTTGGCGGAATTTGATCATTTACGGCCACAATGCCGTTATTTTCATCGTCGTGGCCATGATCTTCGGTGTGTGGCCGGGAGGCACGGGCCTGCTGGCCTTCGCCGGGCTGGCGCTGCTGTTGGTGAACGCCGGCTGGATGATGCTTTTGCTCGGTATGGTCTGCACGCGCTTCCGCGACGTGCCGCCGATCGTCTCCAGCGTGATCCAGCTTCTGTTCTTCGTCACGCCGGTGATGTGGAAGCCGGAGCTGTTGGGCGACCGGCGGTATCTGATGGCGCTCAACCCCTTCTACCATCTGCTGGAGATCATCCGGGCGCCGCTGCTCGGCCAGCTTCCGGGCTGGGAAAGTTGGGTGGTCGGCGGGCTGTTCGCCGCCGCCGGTTGGGCGGTCACCTTTGCCTGCTTCGCCCGCTTCCGCAAACGCATCGCCTATTGGTTGTAGATGGCTTCCATTCACCTTGATGACGTGTCTGTCGATTTCGTCCTTTATCAGGGAAGCGCACGCTCGCTGAAGAAGACGCTTCTGCGCTCGTCCACCAGCGGACGGCTGAAGCACGACGCGCATCACCGGATCACCGTCAAGGCGCTGAGCAACATCACATTGAACCTGGAACACGGCGACCGGGTCGGGCTGATCGGCGGCAACGGCGCCGGCAAGACGACGCTGTTGCGCGTGCTGGCGGGCGTGTATGAGCCGACAGCGGGGCGGATACGCGTGAATGGGCGCATCACCCCGCTGTTCGATCTCGGCCTCGGGCTCGACATGGACGCGTCGGGCTACGACAACATCCGGATGCGCGCCGCCTATTTCGGCATCGATGCGGACGAGATCGAACGGAAGATGGACGACATCGCCGCCTTCACCGAACTCGGCGATTATCTCGACCTTCCGGTTCGCACCTATTCGGCGGGCATGACGCTGCGTCTCGCCTTCGCCGCAGCGACGTCGGTGGATCCGGAAATTCTGCTGATGGACGAATGGCTCGCCGTCAGCGATACGAAGTTCCTGGAAAAGGCGCAGCGCCGCGCGGAAGGCTTCGTGAGCCGTTCGCGGATCATGGTCATTGCCTCCCACGTCGAAGACGTGCTGAAACGGTTGTGCAACAAGGCGTTGTGGCTGGAGCGCGGGAGCGTGCGGCGCTTCGGGCCGGTCGATGAGGTGCTGCGGGACTATCAGCTGTACGCCGCGGGGGCGGCGTCCGACACCGGAACCTCGATGTCCTGAGAAAGAGGCTGCGGAGAGTGACGGCGATGGATCGGAGGAGCGCATGACGGCGGGGCGTCCATTTTCCCTGAAGGGGAAGCGCGTCTGGGTTGCCGGCCACCGCGGCATGGCCGGTTCGGCCATCGTCCGCCGGCTCGAACGGGAGCCGTGCGAGATTCTGACCGTGGGCCGTGACGCCGTCGACCTGCGCCGCCAGGCCGAGGTCGAGGCGTGGATGGCCGCGGCGAAGCCGGACGTGGTGTTCCTCGCCGCGGCCCTGGTCGGCGGGATTCACGCCAACAACAGCCGTCCGGCGGAATTTCTCTACGAGAATCTGGCGATCGAGACCAACGTCATCGAGGCGGCCCGGCAAACCGGGGTGCGGAAACTGGTCTTTCTGGGGTCGTCCTGCATTTATCCGCGGATGGCGCCGCAGCCGATTTCCGAGGAGTCCCTGCTGACCGGCCCGCTTGAGCCCACGAACGAATGGTACGCGATCGCCAAGATCGCCGGCATCAAGATGTGCCAGGCCTACCGCCGGCAATACGGCTGTGATTTCATCTCGGCCATGCCGACCAACCTCTACGGCTACGGCGACAACTTCGACATCGAGCAGGGCCACGTCGCGGCCGCCCTGATGGTCAAGATCCACCGCGCCAAGGCGGCGGGGGCCGACACCGTCGAGCTGTGGGGCGACGGCAGCCCGCTGCGCGAGTTCCTGTTCGTGGAGGATCTGGCGGACGGGCTGGTCTTCCTGGCCGAGACCTATTCAGACGAACCGCACGTCAACCTCGGCTCCGGCCACGAGGTCTCGATCCGCCAACTCGCCGAGATGCTGGCCGACGTGATCGGGTACCGCGGCGGCTTCCGCTTCGACACCTCCAAGCCGAACGGCACGCCGCGCAAGATCATGGACTGCCGCCGTATCCAGGCCATGGGCTGGACTGCGCCCACCCCGCTGCGGGACGGGTTCGAGCGGACCTACCGCTGGTATCTGGAAAACCTGGGCACCGGCACCTTGCGCGGCCTGCGGGACGGCGCCTGAAGGCGTCGTCCGCATCACCCTCTTGATCAATGTCGACGCATTGATCTGTCGGGTTTGACGGTCGGCGGGCACGGGACGTGGTCATCCGCCGACCGTATGAGGCGCTCCGCCGCCAAAGGCCAAGCGGTGCCTCAGCGCGGCGTCGCCCAGGTGGGCGTCCAAGTGAGCGTCCAAGTGGGCATCCAGGTGGGCGGCGGGGAAGCTCCCTGGCGAAGCCGTCCCGGCAACGAACGATCCGGTGCCTTCGGACATCGACCGGCGCGAAGGCTCCTTGATGCGGCAAACAGCCGCAGATCAGAAATGGATGCGGTCGCCGACGGCGTGGGCGGGGCTCTTGTTCATCGTTTCGGGAATGCCGCCGGCCCACCCGGAGACGAGCAGGGCGATGCGCTTGCGCCGACGTTCCAGAATGTCGAACGTTTCTTTGGTTAAGGCGCCATCAATGGCGATGTGTTCGACATTTGAATGTGTCCGACGCGAAACACTGTCGGGGATAGTCCTATGCTGTCACACATATTTCTGCAAATGGTTATAACCGAAACCTTCATACCTTGCTCCCGACGGCTTCGCCCGAATTGAGCGCTCCGAGTGCAATGCTTGTATTCGATGAGGGTGGTACAGTACAGTCGCGCGATCGGATAAGCCAACCGGCACAGCGACCCGACCGCACAGGTCGTGGGATACAGGGGCCAGACGCACAGGGGCCAGATGCAGAGCACGACTGCCAACGATCCTCCAGCCGCTTCCACGGAAACGGCTCGGACCACCAGCCTGCACGCGCTTGCCATCGTGGCGCGCCATCATGGGCTGCATCTTTCGGTCGAGCAGCTCCAGCGCGACTACAGCATCGACAGCGGCGAGCCGCCCACGCGGCAACTGCTGAAGATCGCCGGGGACAACGGGCTGACCGTCCGTTCCGCGAAGCTTCAATGGAAGCATCTGTCGCGCTTGGGCAAGGCGTTGCCGCTTCTGCTCCGCCTGCGCGACGGCAGCACGATGGTGCTGGTCGCCTTCCGCCAGGACGGCGGCACGCCGGCCGCGATGCTGCAGGATCCGCTGAGCGCGAACCAGGCCTGCATCGCCGTGGACGAAGTGCGCCTTGCCTCTGTGTGGGACGGCGAAGCGATCTTCGTCAAGCGGCGCTACCGGATCAGCGACGATGAGCGGCCCTTCGGCTTCGCCTGGCTGGCGGGGCAGATCCTGCGCGAGAAGCGGATTTTCCGCGACGTCGGCATTTCCGCCCTCATCCTCAGCCTGTTCGCCCTGATTCCGCCGCTGGTCTTCATGGTCATCCTGGACCGGGTGCTCGTCCATCAGCGCCTGTCCACGCTGTACGTGCTGGTCGTGGTCATCGGCTTCCTGCTGGTGTTCGACACCCTGTTCGGCTATCTGCGCCGCTATCTGGTGGCGGTCGGCACGGCCAAGGTGGACGCCCGCATCAGCACCTACATCTTTGACCGCATGATCGCGCTGCCGATCGACTTCTTCGAGCGCACGCCGACCGGCGTGATCTCCTACAAGCTCAACGAAGTCTGGCGCATCCGCAATTTCCTGACCGGGCAGCTGTTCGGGACGCTGCTCGACTCCATGACGCTCCTCGTGCTGATCCCGGCGATGTTCATCATGAGCGTGCCGCTCACCTTCATGGTGCTGGGCGTGGCGGCGCTCATGTTCCTGGTGGTCGCTCTCTACATCGGCCCATTGGCCCGCGCCTACCAGAAGGTCGTCCAGGCGGAGCAGCGCAAAGGCTCGTTCCTGATCGAAGTCCTGCACGGCGCCCGCACGGTCAAGTCGCTGGCGCTCGAAGGGCGCAAGCGACACGATTGGGACGTGCGCGTGGCCGACGCTGTGCGCGCCAACACCGCCATGCAGCATCTGGCGAACCAGCCGCAGACCATCCTGCAGCCGTTGGAAAAAGCGATCTACGCCGGGACGCTGGGCGTCGGCGCCTATCTCGCCATCGGCGAAGGGGCGTCGGTCTACGGCGGCACGCTGGTCGCCTTCAGCATGATCGCGAGCCGTGCGACGCAGCCTTTCGTCCAGATCGCCAGCATGATGCAGCAGTTCCAGGAAGCCCGCGGCGCCGTCGGCCAGGTGGCGTCGGTGGTCAACCAAGCGCCCGAGCAGGGGCTTGGCCGCCAGGGCGTGCGCCCGGTCATCAAGGGCGACATCTCCTTCTCCGAACTCAAGTTCCGCTACCCCGGCGCGCAGAGCCCGGCGCTCGACGACATTTCCTTCTCCATCAAGGCCGGGCAGGTCATCGGCATCATGGGACGGTCCGGTTCGGGCAAGACCACCGTCACCCGCGTGCTGCAGGGCCTGCACCAGAATTACGAAGGCCTCATCAAGATCGATGGCGTCGACCTGCGCGAGATCGATCTGAACCATCTGCGCTCCAACCTGGGCGTGGTGCTTCAGGACAACTTCCTGTTCAACGGCACCATCCGCGAGAACATCATGGCGGCCAACCGCAGCGCCTCGCTCGAAGAGGTTATGCGGGCGGCCCGGCTTGCCGGCGCCGAGGAATTCATCGAGCGGCTGCCGCGCGGCTACGAGACGGTGATCGAGGAAGGCTCCGCCAACCTGTCGGGCGGCCAGCGTCAGCGCCTTGCCATCGCCCGCGCCCTGCTCGTCGATCCGAGCATCCTCATCCTGGACGAAGCGACCAGTGCGCTCGATCCCGACAGCGAGGCGATCATCAACAACAACCTGACGCGCATCGCGCAGGGCCGGACGATGATTGTCATCTCCCACCGCCTCGCCTCTCTGGTCAACTGCGACCAGATCATGGTGCTGGAGCGCGGCAAGCTCTACGACATGGGCAAGCACGACGAACTGCTCCAACGCTGCGACGTCTACCGGCATCTCTGGTTCCAGCAGAACCGCCACCTTTCCCCGGGAAGCCCCTCTCATGACCGCGCTCCTCTTACGCCGGCCGCAAACACCTGACAGCGCCGCCGAACAGGCGATCAACGACTTCCAGGGCGAAACCGACGAGATCACCGGTCAGCCGGAACCCGTCGCCGCACGGGCGGTCGTCTGGGCGCTCGCCGGGATGGTGGTGCTGTTCATCGTCCTGGCGTCGGTGCTGAAGCTCGACCGCGTGGTCAGCGCGCAGGGGCGCGTCGTGTCCCAATCGCCGACCATCGTCGTGCAGCCGCTGGAAATCTCGATCATCCGCAGCCTGAACGCCCGCGCGGGCCAGACCGTGCGGCGCGGACAGGTCCTGGCGACGCTCGATCCGACCTTCTCGGCGGCCGACGTTGCCCAGCTCGAACGGCAGTCGTCCAAGCTGATGGCCGAGATCGCCCGCATGAACGCCGAGGCCAAGAGCCAGCCCTTCATGGCCGCCGGCGACGATCCGGACATGCAGCTGGAAGAGTCGATCTGGCGCTACCGGCAGGCGGAATACACGGCCAAGCTGGCCAACTTCGACCAGCGCATGGCCACCCTGCAGGCGACGATCAAGAGAAACCAGGCGGACGCCGAGCATTACCGCTCCCGCCTGAAGATCGTCGGCGAGATCGAGACGATGCGCCGGACGCTGGAAAGGAACCAGACCGGCAGCCGCCTGAACTCGCTGATCGCCAGCGACACCCGCGTGGAGACGG
>JAEZHS010000782.1 GCA_023436825.1 Pseudomonadota bacterium
CTCCATGAGCTCGCGCGCGGTCAACAGAAGGGTCGGGCGCCAGGCGACGTGACCTCGATCACGCTGTTCAAATCCGTGGGCGCTGCGTTGGAGGATCTGGCCGCCGCCGAGCTCGCGGTCACGGCTCGATAAGCGCCCCCTGCTGCTTCAGCGCCGCGATGTCCGCCTCGCTGACACCTGCCTCGGCAAGAACGTTGCGCGAATCGGCACCCTGCAACGGCGCCATGCGGCGGATGGCGGGCGGCGTGCGGCTCATGCGCATCGGCGGCTCGACCATGGTGACCTCGCCCTCACTGGGATGCGGGTACTTCTTGAAGAGCTGCCGCCATACAAGATGTGGGTCCTCGAACAGGTCGGCCGGCCGAGATACGGGTGCATTCGGGATCTGTGCCTTGTCCAGCAGCGTCACCCATTCCGCCGTCGTCTTGCTCGGCGCCAGCGCCTCGACCATCGAATACATGTCGTTGATGTGCATCGACCGGGCGTTCAGCGTCGCATAGCGCGGGTCCCGCAGCACCTCCGAGCGCCCGACGATCTCGAAGAAGTTGCGCCAGTGCTTGTCGTTGTAGGGCAGGATCGCCATCCAGCCGTCGAGGGTGCGGAACGGCTTGCGGGTACGGGCGAGCAGGCGCGTGTAGCCGACCTCGCCGTCGTCGGAGAACGTCCGTTCCCACAGATGCTCGACCATCAGCCAGGCCGCCATGGTCTCGAACATTGGAACCTCGACGAACTGGCCCTCGCCGGTGCGCTGCTTATGCATCAGCGCTGAAAGAGTTGCGAAGGCGAAGGTGAGTCCGACGGTCTTGTCGGCAATGATGGTCGGCGGATAGCGCGGGACGTCGTCGCCCGCTGCCCGTCCCATCAGGTCGGCAATGCCGAAGCGTGCCTGGATGGCGTCGTCGTAGGCCGGCAACTTGCCGTAGGGCCCATCGGATGAGTAGCCATAGGCGCCGACATAGACGATGTCGGGCTTGATCTTGCGGATGGCCTCGTAGCCCAGCCCCAATCCCTCGATGGCCTGCGGCCTGAGCGCATGGACGAAGGCATCGGCCGTGGCCACCAGCTTGAGCAGCGCCGCCCGCGCCGCTTGGTTCTTGAGATCGAGGCAGAGCGAGCGCTTGTTCCGGTTCACGTAGAGATAGGTCGGCCCCATGCCCGGCGTCTTGGCCGGCTTGCCGATGTGCCGCACCGCGTCGCCCTCCGGCGCCTCGACCTTGATCACGTCTGCGCCCTGGTCGGCCAGCAGCATGGTGCCGTACGGGCCGAGGATGATGTTGGTCAGGTCGACGATCCTGATGCCTTCGAGTGCGCCTGGCATTTCCCTCTCTCTGTATTGGACCGTACGACCCTGCCACTGCCTTGACGCGGCGTCACCGCCCCTGGCACTGCGACGCAAAACGCCGGATGCTCGGTGCCGTAACCACAGCGCTGGACTCGACGCGGTCGCGGCGAAAGTCATCATCTTCACATCATTGGACATGCCGGCTGCCGTCCCGTCATGGTGGCCGCGCGGTTCGCGAGATCTTCGTGAACGCCATGTATCAGGGCTGCGAGCAGATCGAGGTACTACCTATTGCGATAGCCCCTGACACGCCATTGCTCGCGGTTGCAGATCCGGGACGAGGACAACGACCCCGTGCGGCCCGATGAGAGGGGCGAGATCTTTGCCAAGTGCAAAGGACAGAGGCCCGACTCAATATGAAAGATGGACCGAGCAGGTCACGGTAGCTGCGACCCAAAACCGTGCGCGATGCTGCGCGTGAAGGCCCAAGGATCAGTCGCGGATAAAGAACTGCTCGACCTCTGCTTCGTTCATCTCGGCAACTGCGAGTGACCGGGCAAGATCATGCTGCTCGGCAAGATCAAGCGCGAGGAACTGCGCAAGCCGTTCTGGATCGGTCGCGGCACGCTTGCGCGAACGAGTCAAGAGGGCCGCTCAATTCACCTTCTGTGTCGGGTGTTATGAGACCGTTGTGCTGCGCGCGCGGGCGGTGTAGCGAAGGATTAACAAAGGCGGGGGCGATGGGAAGCAACGTCGCAAGACGACAACCAGAGAGTAGGCCGGCATCAAGTCTGGCGTCACGACCCTACCGCATCGAAGAGCAAGTCGGTTATCTGCTGCGACGGGCGCATCAACGGGCCTCCTCCATCTTCCAGGTGACGATCGGCGATCCCAACATCACGCCGACGCAGTACTCGAGCATGGTGAAGCTGCACGAGTACACCGAACTCTCGCAGAATCATCTCGGCCGTCTCGTCGGCATGGACAAGGCGACGATGCAGGGTGTCGTGCGTCGGCTGAAGGAACGCCGCCTGGTCGATTCGCGTCCGCATCCCGGCGACGCGCGTCGCACGCTGCTCAGCCTCACCACCGACGGCCAGCGTTTGATCACCAGGCTCCTGGTCAACGGTCCCGCCGTGTCGCGCGAGACGCTGAAGCCGCTCACCAACCAGGAGCAACGCCAGCTCCTCGAGCTGCTGTCGAAGATCGTTTGATCAGCGGAGCGCGGACCTTCAGGTCCGCATCATGCTCATAAGCGGACATGCAGGTCCGCGCTCCGTTTGACTCGTGTTGCGCTCATTGTCATCGTACGTACACGAACGATATGGGTGTCTACCTTCGTCCACACAGTCTTGAAGAGGCGCTGAGCGCTCTCGCTCGGCCGCATACGGTGCTGGCCGGCGGCACAGATTTCTACCCGGCGCGGGTCGGACAGGCGATCGACGAGGACGTGCTCGATATCGGCGGCATCGACCTTTTGCGCGGTATCACCGCCGATGCGGCAGGCTGGTGCCTGGGCGCCACCACGACCTGGAGTGAGCTTGCCGAGGCCGAGTTGCCGCCCTTGTTCGACGGCCTGAAACAGGCGGCGCGCGAGGTCGGCGGCCGGCAGATCCAGAACGCCGGCACGCTGGCCGGCAACATCTGCAACGCTTCGCCGGCAGCCGATGGCGTGCCCTGCCTGCTGGCGCTCGACGCCGAGGTCGAGATCGCGGGGCCTGCCAATCGGCGTCTGCCGCTTCGACAATTCATCACCGGCGTTCGCCGCACGGCGTTGGCACCGGGCGAACTGGTGGTGGCGATCCATGTCCCGCGGCCGCGCCATCACGCCGAAAGCGCGTTCCTGAAGCTGGGCGCGCGGCGCTATCTCGTGATCTCGATCGCCATGGCGGCGGCGACGTTGGAATTCAGCGAGGGCCGTGTCGCAGCGGCCCGTGTCGCCGTCGGCGCCTGCTCGCCCGTTGCCGAACGGCTGCCCGCGCTGGAGGTCGCGCTGGTCGGTGCGCCGCGCGATCGCCTGGCCGACCGCGTCGATGCCGCGCAGATCGCGCCGCTGTCGCCGATCGACGATATGCGTGGCAGCGCATCCTATCGCCAGGACGCGGCGATCACCCTGCTGCGCCGCCTGCTGGCAGGCTTCGCCCGATGAAGGTCGACTTCACGCTGAACGGCCGGCCGGTCGCCTGGGAAGGGCGGCCGATCACGCGACTTGCCGCCGCACTGCGCATGGACCTTTTACAGACCGGCACCAAGGTCGGTTGCGATGCGGGCGATTGCGGCGCCTGCACCGTCCTGGTCGATGATCGGCAGGTCTGCGCCTGCCTCGTGGCAATGGGGCAGGTCGCCGGCCGCACGGTCGAAACTGTCGAGGGCCTGGGCGACGGCAACGGCACGCTCGCGGCGCTGCAGACATCGTTTCTCGCTCATGGCGCGGCACAGTGCGGCATCTGTACGCCCGGCATGCTGATGGCTGCTCAGGAACTTTTGGCCGGGACGGCGCGGCCGACGCGCGGCGAGGTCGAGGACGCGCTGGGTGGCGTGCTCTGCCGCTGCACCGGTTACGGCAAGATCGTCGATGCCGTCATGGATGCGGCGGCATCGCTGCCTGCGATGCCGAGGGCCGGCGACGCCGTCGGCGCGCGACTGCCGCGGGTCGATGGCGTTGCCAAGATCGCGGGCCGGGAGAAGTTCGGCGCCGACAGCGTTCCCGCCGACGCGCTGTGGATCCGCGTCGTGCGCTCGCCGCATGCGCGGGCGCGTTTCCAGCTGGGCGACCTTGGCCCATTGCGCCGGCGGCTCGCCGCGGTGTTGACGGCGGCCGACGTGCCGTCGAACGGTTTCGGCATCTATCCCGACATAAAGGACCAGCCCGTGCTGGCCGACGGTCAGGTGCGCTATCGCGGCGAGGCCGTCGTTGCTCTGGTCGGCGAGCGCGACGTCGTCATGGCAATCCGCGATGAAGAGGTGCCGATCGCCTGGCTGCCCGAGCCGCCAGTCGCCGGCATCGATGCCGCGATGGCGGCTGGTGCACTCCTGGTGCAGGCCGACAAGCCGCGCAACCTCCTGCTGGAGGGAGGCGTGAAGCGCGGCAACGCCGTTGAAGCCTTCGCGACCTGCGCCGCGGTGGCCGAGGGCGTGTTCGAGACGGCGTTCGTCGAGCACGCCTACATCGAGCCCGAGGCTGGCTGGGCCGAGCGCGTCGGCGATCGCATCGAAGTCCATGCCTCGACCCAGACGCCGTACATGGACCGCGACGAGGTGGCGATCGTCATGCGGCTGCGGCCTGAGGCGGTGCGCATCGTGCCGACGGCCTGCGGCGGCGGCTTCGGCGGCAAGCTCGACCTCTCGGTCCAGCCGTTGGTGGCGCTGGCCGCATGGAAGCTCCGAAGGCCGGTTGCCCTGGTCTACACGCGGCCGGAAAGCATGGCCGCCTCGACCAAGCGCCATCCGGCGCGGGTTGCCGCGAAGTTCGGCTGCGACGCCGAGGGCAGGCTTTTGGCCTGCGAGGTGACGGCGAGCTTCGATACCGGCGCCTATGCCTCGTGGGGACCGACCGTCGCCAACCGCGTGCCGGTGCATGCCATGGGGCCGTACCGCGTGCCCAATGTGCGGACCTGGGGCGATGCCTGGTTCACCAACGCCCCGCCGTCCGGTGCTTTCCGCGGCTTCGGCGTGCCGCAGGCCGCCATCGCCCACGAGGCGATGATGGACGAACTGGCCGACAAGCTCGGCATCGATCGCCTGGAGTTCCGCCATCGCAACGCGTTGCGTGTCGGCGACACGACGGCGACCGGTCAGACGCTGGCCCACTCCGCCGGCCTCGCCGAGTGCCTGGAAGCGCTGCGGCCGCACTGGCACAAGGCGCAAGCCGACGTCGCGGCCTTCAACGCGGTCGGTGGCCCGAAGCGGCGTGGCCCAACTCGGCGGGGCGTGGGCGTGGGCTGCATGTGGTACGGCATCGGCAACACCTCGATGTCGAACCCCTCGCGCATGCGGGTCGGCCTGTCGCCAGCCGGCACGCTGACGCTCTACAGCGGCGCGGTCGATATCGGCCAGGGCTCCAACACCATCATGACCCAGATCGCGGCCGATGCGCTGGGCCTGCCAGCAGGACAGTTCGCCCTGGTGTCGGGCGACACCGATCTTACGGCCGACGCCGGCAAGACCTCGGCCTCGCGCCAGACCTTCGTCTCGGGTCAGGCGGCCGAGCGCGCCGGCCGCGACCTGCGTTCCCAGATCCTGCGCCTCGCCAATGCCGGGCCGGAGGCGACACTGTCGCTCGACGGCGCGAAGCTTACCGTGCGCGACGGCGATGAGGTGCGGGTGATCGATCTTGCGACGGCGGGTCCGCTGATGGGCGAGGGGAGCTTCGATCCGCCGACGACGCCGCTCGACGCCGACGGCCAGGGCATCCCCTATGCGACCTATGCCTTCGCCGCGCAGATCGCCTTCGTCGAGGTCGATATCGAACTGGGCACGGTGAAGGTGCTGCGCATGGTCGCCGCCCACGACGTCGGCAAGGCCATCAACCCCACGCTGGTCGAAGGCCAGATCGAAGGCGGCATCGCTCAAGGGCTGGGCCTGGCTCTGATGGAGGAATATCTCCCCGGCCGCACCGAGAACCTGCACGACTATCTCATTCCCACCATCGGCGACGTGCCCGAGATCGAGTGCATCCTGATCGAGGATCATGAGCCGCTGGGGCCCTCGGGTGCCAAGGGCGTGGGGGAGCCCGGCCTGGTGCCGACGGCGCCGGCAATCCTGGGCGCGGTCCATCACGCCACCGGCGTGCGAGCCAAACGTGTGCCGCTGTTGCCGCATCGCCTGCGCGACGCCATCGTTGCCGCCGGGAGGGGTGGATGAGCGACGACATCACGCTCAGCGAAGCCGAGACCAAGGCCGGCATCGTGCGCTGCGATGCTTGCCCGGTGCTGTGCCGCATCCGCCCGGGCCGGGCCGGCGCCTGCGACCGCTATGCCAACGAAGACGGCAAGCTGGTGCGCGTCGATCCGCTCGTCTTGCTGGCCAAGCCCGACCTGGCGCGCGTCGCCTTCGTCGAAGGCAGCGATTCCTGGCGCGGCGAACTCGGCAAAGGCGAGGGCGCCTTCGTCACCGGTATCGGCGCGACCACGACCTATCCCGACTACAAGCCCGCACCGTTCATCGTCTCGTCGAAGCACGACGGCGTCGACATGGTCACCGTCGTGACCGAGGGCATCTTCAGCTACTGCGGCGTCAAAGTGAAGATCGACACCGACCGCTATCTCGGTCCCGAGCAGGCCGCGGTGCGCGTCAGGGGCGAAGCTGTCGGCCATGTCACGACGGCGGAGTACGGCTCGCAGATGCTGTCCCTGGGCGGCGTGCATCATCTCGTCGGTGGCAGCAAGAAGGAAGGCGTCGTCACCTGCGAGGCCCTTTTGGCGCTGTGCAATCGCGAGGCCGTCGAGCTCGCGATCGACGACGGCTCGACCGTGGTCGTGCAGGCCGATCGGCCGCCGGTGGTCAACGGCACGCGCGAGGAACGTATGCGCGTCGGCTGTGGCTCGGCCGCAATCGGCATGTTCGCGCCGCAATGGCAGGGCCATGTCGACGAGGTGATCGTCGTCGACGACCACATCACCGGCGTCCTGAGCGAGCATCAGGGCGGCCGCTTCCTCGACATGAAGCCCGCCGGCATCCGCGTGGGCGGCCGCAAGTCGACGCCCGGCCGCTATTTCCAGGTCGCCGAGCCCGGCCTGGGCTGGGGCGGCACCAACGTTTCCGATCCGCTGGAGATCATCGAGAAGATCGATCCCAAGCAGGCGTGGCCCGGCCTGAAGCTTTTGATGGTCTCGACCACCGGCGAGCATTCGGCGTGGTTCGAGCTCGACCAGGATCTCAAGCCCAAGCCGGCCGAGATGCCGGCGCCGGTCCGCCATGTCGTCGAGCGCATCGCCGAGAACTGCGAGCCCGCGCTCTGCACCGTGATGTTCATGGCCGGCGCCGGCGGCTCCCTGCGCGCCGGCGTCACCGAGAATCCCGTGCGGCTGACGCGCTCGGTCCGCGATGCGCTGACCAAGGTCACGCTGGGCGGCGTGCCGGCCTATGTCTGGCCGGGCGGGGGCATCACC
>JAEZHS010000116.1 GCA_023436825.1 Pseudomonadota bacterium
TCCATGCCGGCGGCGCGGCAGCGCTCGTCCTCGCCCGCCATGGCGTTGGCCGTCACCGCCACGATCGGCGTGCGCGGCCGGCCGTCGGCGGCTTCGAGTCGGCGGATCTCGGCCGTCATCTCGAAGCCGTCCATCCGCGGCATGTGCACGTCGGCGAAGACGATGGCATAGCGGCCCGCGCTCCAGGCGTTCAGCCCCTCGCGCCCGTCGGCCGCCGAATCGGCGCCGACGCCCAGCGCCTGGAGCTGGCGCACAAGCACCTCGCGGTTGATCGGGTGGTCGTCGACCACCAGCACGCTGTTGCCGGCCACCCGGGGGGAGGTGGGCAGCGTCTCGGCCGGCGCCTCGACCACCGGCAGGTCGACCAGCGGCGAATCGGCGGGGGCGGCCACCAGCTCGAGGATGACGGTGAAGGTCGAGCCGGCGCCGGGCGCGCTTTCGACCGTGACGTCGCCGCCCATGAGCTGCGCGAGCCGTCGCACGATCGACAGGCCCAGCCCGGTGCCGCCGTAGCGCCGCGTCGTCGAGCTGTCGGCCTGGGAGAAGGGCTGGAACAGGCGGGCCTGCTGGGCGTCGCTCATGCCGATGCCGGTGTCGCTGACCGTCAGCACGACATGGACGCGGCCGTCGCCCATCGGCTCGGTGCGGGCGCGGATCATGGCGCCGCCGCGCTCGGTGAATTTCAGCGCGTTGCCGAGAAGGTTGAACAGGATCTGGCGCACCCGCGTGGGATCGCCCAGCAGCACGTCGGTCGAGCCCGGCGCCACGGCGGCGACCAGCGACAGGCCCTTGCGCTCGGCCTGCGGGCGGAACGTCGCCACCACGCCGTCGACCAGCCCGGTGAGCGAGAACGGCGTGTCCTCGAGCTCGAGGCCGCCCGCCTCGATCTTGGAGAAGTCGAGCACGTCGTCGATGATGCGCAGCAGCGCCTGGGCCGATTCGCGCATGGTCGCCACGGTGCGCGCCTGGCCCTCGCGCACGCCCTCGGCCTCCAGCACCTCCATCATGCCCAGAACGCCGTTCATCGGCGTCCTGATCTCGTGGCTCATGGTGGCGAGGAAGGTCGACTTGGCCTGGTTGGCGACCTCGGCCTCCTCGCGCGACTTCTCGGCCGCGACCAGTGCCTGCTCGAGGTCACGCTGGCGGCGGCGCTCCTCGGAGACGTCGCTCACCAGCACGACGGCGCGGCCGTCGGAAGCGTAGTCCAGCGATATGCGCGCCCAGTTGTTGAGCCCGTAGGGGATCAGGGCGGGACGACCCGAGCGCAGCGTGGCGAGCTGGCGCTCGGCCCACGCCGCCGGCGTCTCGCGGGGCGGCTTCAGGACCGTGCCGGCATAGTGAACGGCATCGCGCAGCAGCACCCCCGGGGTCACGATCTCGGGAAAGCCCTGCATGAACCGGCGATACGCCTCGTTGCACTGGACCAACCGCTCGTCGCGGTCGAGGAAGGCGATGCCGTCGTCCATCGCCTCCATGGCGAGCAGCAGCGTCTGGCGCGCCTCGACCGCCGACTGGCGCGCCCCCTCGAGGTCGGTGACGTCGCGGAACATGCCGAGCCGCCAGCCGTTGTCGAGCACGGTCATGCGGAAATGCAGCATGCGCTCGCGGCGCTTGAGCAGCATCCAGCCATCGGTGCCCTGAGCGAAGATCTGCCGGCGTGTTGCGACGAACGCGGCGCGCTGGGCGGCGTCCAGCGGGCCGAAATCGCCGCGATCGATCTGGTAGTCGAGGATCGACCAGGCGTCGCGCAGCCCGCCCAGGATCGTGCGGTCGAGGTTGAGGAAGCGCAGCGTCGGCTCGTTGAAGAACAGCCACTTGCCGTCGGCATCGTAGACCAGCAGCGCGTCCGGCATCTCGTCGAGCACGGTCTGCAAGGTGCGGCGCGAGCGCTCGAGCTCCTGTTCGCGCGTCTTGAGCTCGGTGATGTCGCGATAGGTCACCAGCAGGCGGCCGTCGCTCAGCCGGTGCGAGGTGATCTCGAGCGTGAGCCCGTTGCGGCCGGTGCGCACGAAGGGCTCGACGTCGCCCTTCTCGATGATGGCGAGGCGGCGCGCCAGCTCGGCATCGATGTCGGGGATCGGCCCGAAATCGCCGCGCGCGAGCTGGAAGCGGATGATGTCGGCGAGGTTGATGGTGGTGGCGATGGTCGCCGCATCGAGGTCGAGCAGGCGGCCGAAGGCGGCATTGTGGAACAGCAGCCCGCCGTCCGGCGCGTAGAGCGCCGCGCCGTCGCCCATGTTGGCGAGCACCGACCGCATCGTGGCGCGCGTGCGCTCCTGTTCGGATTGCGCCTGGACGATGCGGTTCTCCTGCTCGACGATGTCGGTGAGGTCGCGATGCACCGTGAGCACGCGTCCGCCGGGCAGCGGCCGGTAGGTCACCTCGACGGTGCGCCCGGTGACGGTGCGGCGCCGCTCGGACGGCTGGCCCGGCAGGTTGAAGCGCGCGACGCGGCTGGCGATCCAGCCTTCCAGGCCGCCCGGCAGCGCCTCGACCGGGCCGTAGTCGCCGCGCAGCGCACGATAGCGGATGATGTCCCTGAAGGTCGGCAGGCCCTTCAGCACCTCGTCCGGCATGTCGTGCAGGCGAGCCATCGCCCTGTTCTGGTAGACCCAGCGGCCGTCGCCCTCGTAGAGCAGCGCGCCGTCGCTCATGTTGTCGAGCATGGTGCGCATGGTCTCCTCGGCGAAGGCGACGTTGCGGTGCGCGTCGTCGAGGCTCTTGGAGAGGTCGTGCGCGGCGAGGTCGCGGGCGATCTCGGCGCGCGTGCGCTTGCGCTCGATATGGGCGAACAGGCTGACGATGACGACGAAGCCCAGCATGATGGCGGCGAGCCCGATGGCATGCCGGTCGCCGTCGCCCAGCGCCAGGACGCCCGCCATCGGCAGCACCAGCGCGGCGGCCGACAGGGTATAGGTGCGCCCGTCGAGGCCGCGCGAGGGTGTGCCGCCGATGATCAGGCAGATCGCGAGGGCCCACAGGGTGCGCTCCTGCTCGAACGGCAGGGTGGCGAAGAAGCCGCCCATCAGGCCGTTGGCCAACGAGGTCGGCACCGCTGTGACGGTGTAGAGCCAGCGCCAGCCGGCGAGGCTCACCGCCGCCGGGTTGCGACGATAGACGACCTGGACCCGCCACGAGCCCCATACGGAGACGACATAGATGGCCGCCGGCACCAGGAACATCCAGAGCGGGGCCAGCCCGGCATAGAGGGCGGCCGCCACGACGCCGAAGATCGGCAGGGCCAGCACCTTGGGCAGGGTCGGGATCTCGACCAGCCGGTGGGTGACGACCTGCTCGATACGCCTGGGATCGATGCCGGCGATGTCCAGTTGGGCCATTCAGCGATGCTGAAAGGTTTGCGTATCAACCGTGTGTCACGCTGCCCGCGCTTTGTATCGTCCATGTCGCGGCGGGCCCTTGCGGCGATACAGGGGCGATACAAAGCAGCCGCGGCGGCAACCGACGCGGCACAGGAAAGTGGCGCGCGCGACAGCGCCACGACTTCGAACCGCACCGGGGCGATCTGCACCGAGGAATTCGCGCGAGCGTACGGCGCCATCGTCTTCAACAGGTCGCGGCTCTGAGGATCATTTGCGGGGCTCCGCGGCGGCCGGTCTGTGGTAGGCTTGCCGGGCGGGGGAACGATTGGACAAACGTCAGCACATCGTGGTGGTCGAGGACGAGGCAGCCCAGCGCCAGCTGCTGCTCGACTATCTCAGCCGCCAGGGCTTCCGCGTCACCGGCTTCGAATCGGGGGCGGGCCTGCGCCGCATGATCGAGCGCGAGATGCCGGCCCTCGTCCTGCTCGACGTCGGCCTGCCCGGCGAGGACGGCTTCGCCGTGGCCCGCTGGCTGCGCGAGAAGAGCGGCCGGATCTGCATCATCATGGTGACCGCGGCGGGCGACACGGTCGACCGCGTGGTCGGCCTGGAGACGGGCGCCGACGACTACATCCCCAAGCCGTTCGACCCGCGCGAGCTGCTGGCCCGCATCAAGAGCGTGCTGCGCCGCGCGCAGGGGGCGGCGGCGCCGTCGGCCGGTCCGCGCGTGCGCATGGGCCGGCGCGTGCTCGATCTCGAGAAGCGTGTGCTGGTCGAGGTCGACGGCAGCGAGGAGACGCTGTCGGCCAGCGAATTCGATTTGCTGAAGGTGTTCGCCGAGAATCCCAACCGGCCGCTGGCGCGCGACTGGCTGCTCGAGACCATCGGCCATCGCGAGATGGAGGTGTTCGATCGCGCCATGGACCTGCGCATCACCCGCATCCGGCGCAAGGTCGAGAAGGATCCCGCCCACCCCGAGGCGATCCGCACGGTGCGCGGCATCGGCTACATGTTCGTGCCGCCCAAGGATTGAGTCCGTACTTCGCCTGATTCACGCTTTCCCCATAGAGGCGAACGATCCAGGCGAACATAGCTAGAACTTGTGTCAAGAATATTAGTTCCATCAGGGGGTTATTTGTCCCCTTGCCGACTGGAACAAAATGGGTACATTGGCCTGACCCCGGCGGACTTATCCGCATTGCCGCTCCCGACAGGGGCGTGGGAAAACGAGGAGACAGCCAATGTCCGCTGTTCTGAAAGTGGTCGAGAAAGACGGCATGGAAAACAAGAACAAGGCGCTGGACGCCGCCCTGGCCCAGATCGAACGGGCCTTCGGCAAGGGTTCCATCATGAAGCTGGGCCAGCGCGAGGCGCTGGAGATCGAGGCGATCTCGACCGGCTCGCTGGGGCTCGACATCGCGCTCGGCATCGGCGGCCTGCCCAAGGGGCGCATCGTCGAGATCTACGGGCCCGAGAGCTCGGGCAAGACGACGCTCGCGCTGCACGTCGTGGCCGAGGCCCAGAAGAAGGCGGGAGCCTGCGCCTTCATCGATGCCGAGCATGCGCTCGATCCGGCCTATGCCAAGAAGCTCGGCGTCGACATCGACAATCTCCTGATCTCCCAGCCCGACGCCGGCGAGCAGGCGCTGGAGATCGCCGACACGCTGGTGCGCTCGGGCGCCATCGACGTGCTGGTGATCGACTCGGTGGCGGCGCTGGTGCCCAAGGCCGAGCTCGAGGGCGAGATGGGCGATTCGCTGCCCGGCCTGCAGGCCCGCCTGATGAGCCAGGCGCTGCGCAAGCTCACCGCCTCGATTTCCAAGTCCAACACGCTGGTGATCTTCATCAACCAGATCCGCATGAAGATCGGCGTCATGTTCGGCAGCCCCGAGACCACGACGGGCGGCAATGCGCTGAAGTTCTACGCCTCGGTCCGCCTCGACATCCGCCGCATCGGCGCGCTCAAGGACAAGGACGAGGTCATCGGCAACCACACCCGCGTCAAGGTGGTGAAGAACAAGGTGGCGCCGCCGTTCAAGGTCGTCGAGTTCGACATCATGTACGGCGAGGGCGTGAGCAAGACCGGTGAGCTGATCGACCTCGGCGAGAAGGCCGGCGTCGTCGAGAAATCGGGTTCGTGGTTCTCCTACGACGGCCAGCGCATCGGCCAGGGCCGCGAGAACGCCAAGAACTTCCTCAGGGAGCATCCTGAGATCGCCCAGACGATCGAGAACAAGGTCCGCGCCAACGCCGGCATCCTCGCGGGTACGCTGATGGACGGCGGCAAGGAAGAGGAGGACGACGAGGACTGACGTCCTCACCTCCGTCATCCCGTTCACCTCTGTCATCCCGAGCGTAGCGAGGGACCTTTCTACTTCTTCTTAGACTTTTGCGACCAGGATCCCCCTGTCTCCTGTCGCCGGGCCGATGCTGTACCCCCACGCACAGCATCGGCCCATTCTTTTGCGCACAGCGCAAAAGAATGGGCCGGGCGGGCGTAAGCGCATTCATATGCGCGGTAGCCCGCACAGCTCAGAACGAATCTCGGCGTCGCTACCTCCCAGCCGACGACATCCGCTTCAAGAACCGCTGCACCCACTGCGGCCCGGTCCGCCGCTCCACCTTGCGCGGCCGCGTCCTGGCCCACGCCATCAACAGCGCCAACGGAAACCAGTCGTCCTTCTCGTCCTGCAATCCGCGAGCCGCCATCGACACCTTGGGCACGGCGACCGGCGTCACACCTTCCTGCTGGGGGCCCGCACACAGCTCGGCCGGCGACGTCACGAGATACTCGCGGCAGACCAGCGGCCGCTCGGGATGGATCGAGCAGCTTTCGTCCTCGAGGAACGGGCAGGGCACACCAAGTGCGAAGTACGCTGTCGACAGCTCGCGGTCGCTGCGTCCCTGCCGGTCCTTGAGACCGCCAGCTTCGATCGCGGCTTCGGCCGCGGCGAATCTTGCCTTCACCATCTCGCGTCGCCCGGCCGGCATCTCCTGCACGACCTGCAGCAATCGCTCACCCTCCGTGCGCGACACCGGCACGAGCTGGCGGCAGCACGCGCCGCACCCCTTGCGGCAGGAGATCGCCTTGCCCATCTCTGCTGCCTCGACGACCGCGTTCACCAACCCCTGCAGGGCGGGCACGACTTCGGCCGCGGGAACCGCCGCGTTGGGCACGGTGATCGGATGGACGATCCTGAGATCGCCCATCGTGAGGCGTAAAGTTGCGGTGGAATGGGCCGATTCGGCCATTTTCCGGCAGGTTCCCCGTTCTGGACGAAGCCTTGGCCCGCACGCTACAAGCACCGCATGCAAAGCGTCAGCGACATTCGCCGCACCTTCCTAGAGTACTTCCGCAAGAACGGCCACGAGATCGTGCCGTCGAGCCCGCTCGTGCCGCGCAACGATCCGACTCTGATGTTCGCCAACTCGGGCATGGTGCAGTTCAAGAACGTCTTCACCGGCCTGGAGAAGAGGCCCTACGTACGGGCCTCGACGGCGCAGAAGTGCGTGCGCGCCGGCGGCAAGCATAACGACCTCGAGAATGTCGGCTACACCGCCCGCCATCACACCTTCTTCGAGATGCTGGGCAATTTTTCGTTCGGCGACTATTTCAAGGAGCGCGCGATCGAGCTCGCCTGGAACCTGATCACCAAGGAGTTCGGCCTGCCGGCCGAGAAGCTCCTGGTCACGGTGTTCAGCGAGGACGACGACGCGGCGACCTTTTGGAAAAAGATCGCCGGTCTGCCCGACGGCAAGATCATCCGCATCCCGACCTCGGACAATTTCTGGGCGATGGGCGACACCGGTCCCTGCGGCCCGTGCTCGGAGATCTTCTATGACCACGGCGAGCACGTCCCGGGCGGTCCGCCGGGCAGCCCCGACCAGGACGGCGACCGCTTCATCGAGATCTGGAACCTGGTGTTCATGCAGTTCGAGCAGCAGACGCCGACCACGCGCGTTCCGCTGCCGCGGCCCTCGATCGACACCGGCATGGGCCTCGAGCGCATGGCCGCCGTCCTGCAGGGCACGCACGACAATTACGGCATCGATCTCTTCCGCACCCTGATCGATGCGGTGGCGCACGAGACCGGCGTCGACCCCAAGGGCCCGCAGGCGGCCTCGCACAAGGTGATCGCCGACCACCTGCGCACCACGGCCTTCCTGATCGCCGACGGCGTGCTGCCATCCAACGAGGGCCGCGGCTACGTCCTGCGCCGCATCATGCGCCGCGCCATGCGCCATGCCCATTTGCTGGGCGCGCAGGACCCGATGGTCTACCGGCTGGTGCCGACGCTCGTGCACGAGATGGGCGATGCCTATCCCGAGCTGGTGCGTGCGCAGCCCCTGATCACCGAGACGCTGAAGCTCGAGGAAGGTCGCTTCAAGAAAACGCTCGGTACCGGGTTGAAGCTGCTCGACGACGAGACCCGCAACCTCGGCAGCGGCCATGTGCTGAAAGGCGACGTCGCCTTCAAGCTCTACGACACTTACGGCTTCCCGCTCGACCTCACTCAGGACGTGCTGCGCGCGCGAGAGATCAAGGTCGATGTCGAGGGCTTCGAGAAGGCGATGGACGAGCAGCGCGCCAAGGCGCGCGCGGCGTGGGCCGGCTCCGGCGAGCTGGCCGACCAGGCGGTGTGGTTCGACGTGCGCCAGAAGGCGGGCGCCACCGAGTTTCTCGGCTACGACACCGAACGCGCCGAGGGCCAGATCAAGGCGATCGTGGTCGACGGCAAGGAAGTCCCGGCGCTGCAGGCCGGCCAGACCGGCTGGATCATCGTCAACCAGACGCCGTTCTATGCCGAATCGGGCGGCCAGCTCGGCGATACCGGCAAGCTCGCCGGCGCCGGTGGCGAGGCGGCGATCGCCGACGTCCAGAAGCGGGCAGGCGACCTGCACGCCCATCATGCGACGGTCACCAAGGGCGAGCTCAAGGTCGGCGACGACGTCGGCATGACCATCGACCCGGTGCGTCGTGCGCAGTTGCGTGCCCATCACTCGGCGACCCATCTGCTGCACGAGGCGCTGCGCCGCCATCTCGGCGAGCACGTCACCCAGAAGGGCTCGTTGGTCGCTCCTGACCGGCTGCGCTTCGACATCAGCCACACCAAGGCGATCTCGCTCGAGGAGCTGCGCAAGATCGAGGACGAGGTCAATGACCGCATCCGCAAGAATTCGGCAGTCGATACGCGCCTGATGACGCCCGAGGAGGCGATCGCGGCCGGCGCCATGGCGCTGTTCGGCGAGAAGTACGGCGAGGAAGTGCGCGTGCTCTCGATGGGCGGCGAGGACGGCCAGAAGTATTCGGTCGAATTGTGCGGCGGCACCCATGCGCTGCGCACCGGCGATATCGGCCTGTTCCGCATCATCGGCGAGGGTGCGGTCTCGGCCGGCGTGCGCCGCATCGAGGCGGTGGCCGGCGCCGCGGCCGAGGAGCATGTGCGCCACCAGGGCCAGCTGCTCGCCGATGCGGCGGCGGTCCTGAAGGTGCGGCCCGAGGATCTGCCGACGCGCCTGCAGGCGTTGGTCGACGGCCAGCGCAGGATCGAGCGCGAGCTTTCGGATGCACGCAAGGCGCTGGCGCTGGCCGGCGGCGGCCGCTCGTCCCAGCAGGCCGACGAGGTGCGCGATGTCGGCGGCGTCAAGCTGATCGGCCGCGTGCTGAACGGCGTGCCGGGCAAGGAGCTCAAGGGCATGGCCGACGAGTACAAGAAGAAGCTGGGCTCGGGCGTGGTCGCGCTGATCGGCGTCGAGGACGGCAAGGCCTCGGCCGTGGTCGGCGTCACCGACGATCTGTCGAAGAACCTGAGCGCCGTCCAGCTGGTCAAGGCCGGCGTTGCGGCGCTGGGCGGCAAGGGCGGCGGCGGCCGGCCCGACATGGCGCAGGGCGGCGGTCCCGATGCGACCAAGGCGCCGGAGGCGCTGAAGGCGATCGAGGCGGCGCTGGCGGACGCCAAATGAGGGTTCTCGTCCTCCTCGCTGTCGGGGTACTTGCCGTCGCCGCCTGCGCGCCGAAAAACTTCTCCATGGAAGGCAAGGACGCCGACCAGATGGTCAGGGACGAGGCGCAGTGCCGCGCCCAGGTTCGCCAGCAGGCGCAGCAGGAGCGCAACATCGAGGATCAGCGGCGCGCGACGTTCGACGGTGAGCGCGAGCGTTTCGGCCAGCAGGACCTCTACCGGACCATGGACAACCAGGGCTACAAGAACAACGTCGACCGCATGACGGCGCGCTGCATGGAAGCGCGCGGCTGGGCGCCCAAGAACCAGAACTCGGTCAGCGCCTGGTGGAACCGGGTGTCGACCTTCAACACGCCGGTCGGCGCCGGCAAGTAGCGGCTCACCACGCCCGGCGAATGGCGAGCAGGCTGCGCGCAAGGAACTCGGCGATCACGCCGAACAGGACCAGCACGAAGGCGTTCACCGGCATGGCGTAGCTGTGGCTGGGGAGGGCGGCCATCGCCTGGGCGAGGAACAGACCGGCGAAGGCCACCGCCACGCCTTCGATCACCAGCCCCTGCAAGAAGTTCAGCTGCCGCCAGGCGCCGAATGCCGTCGCCGCCAGGAAATGGACCAGCCCGATCGCCAGCACGATGCCGAACGGCGGGCCGGGATAGAGCGTCGGCGTGCCGAGCAGTATCCACGCCTTCTCGAGGTAGATGCGGACGACCTCGGCCGGATCCTCCGCCCAGCGCGCCAGATAGAGTTTCCACATCAGGCGGAAATATTCCGGCGAGCACCAGACGATGCCGGCCTTGTCGGCGATCTCCTCGCCGTAATCGTCGTCGTAGCGGATGCCCCACTTGTTCTCGACGAACCCGAGGCCGAGATAGAGCGTGTGCGACAGGCCGTGCGTGGCCAGCCGCTCGGCTTTCTGCATGTCGAAGGCGGCGTCGCGCGCCATGACCACCCAGCGCGGCGTGGTGAAGGCGAGCACGGCGAGAATGCCGACCAGCAGCACCGGGCCGGGGCGGAACCGGCGCGCCAGAAGGACGATCATCACCGCGACGGTGACCATCAGCCCCATCATGCCGATCGATTCGCGCATCAGCGTCGCTACGCCCAGGAAGACGATGCCCGCGGCGATCCACAGATTGCCCGCACGCCTGGACAGCAGGCCCATCTCGCGCGCCGCCAGCGCCATCGGCAGTACGGCGGCCAGGCTCACCAGGCCGATATAGGCCCAGTGCGGCGAGGTGCCCATCCAGCCCAGATACTCGATCGGCCCCTTCCACAGCAGCACGATCGAGGTGATGTAGGCCCGCAACGCGAACAGCAGGCCGGCCAAGGTCAGGAGCCCGAGCGTATCGGTGAGGGTATTGAGGCGGGCCACGTCGATCAGGTCGGCGTGGCGGCGCGTCGCCATCGACCAGAGGCCCAGCAGCAGCGCATGGCCGGGATCGTCGGCGACGGCGCGCTCCGAGATCGGCACCAGCTTTCCCTGCTCGCAGACGGCGAGCCAGACGCCGCGCTCGAGCGCGCAGTCGGCCGCGGCCAGCCATATGTTGGTCGCCTTCCAATCCGACGGCATGATGTCGGCGTAATGACCGTAGCGTTCGGAGTCGGTGTAGGTGCGCTGGAACTGGCCCCAGACGAGCAACGCTGCGAACAGGAAAAAGACCAGCCCTCTCAATGCTCCCCCTGGCGGCCTCACGGCGGTGTCATTTACCCGGCCTTGACCCGTGCACGCAACGCAGCGCACCCTCGGCGCGCGGTAGCGATCGGAGTATCGGATGCGTGCCGTCGTCGCCTTTCTGCTGCTCGGGCTGGCCGGTGCCTGTGCCGGGCAGACCGACCAGGAATTCGACATGAGGCTGCGCGAAATGGCAGGCAGCGACGAGCGCGCGCTGCTGGGAAGCATGGGCCGCATCCCCGACAACACCTACCAGCTCGACGACGACACCAAGATCCTGCAATGGCGCTGGGACACGTCCTACATCGCCGGCGGCTGGGCGCCGACCTACCAGCGCGTCGGCCGCGGACTGTGGATGCCGATGGGCGGCTTTCCGCCGACCCTGGTGCGCCAGGGCTGCATCGTCGAATGGACCGTGACCAAGGGCTCGACCCAGTCCTATCGCTGGCAGGGCAGCGGCTGCAACACCGTGACTATCCACGCCACGCCGCCGCCGGGCTAAACTGCGCGAGAGACCGAAGGAACGAGCGGGGAAAACGTGACTGTCGCCGAACTCAACGGAAACATCGATCCGAGCTACTACCGGCTGCTCTATGGCCAGGAGCGCAACCGGCTGGCCGACATGTTTCAGACCAGGCGTCCCTCGGTTGAGGAGCGGCTGGCGGCCGGCAAGGCCCTGCGCGAGAAGGCGCCGCGCACCTCGCATGCCGCCTATGATCCGCCGGCCGACCGGCCCGATCCCATCGACATCCTCGAGAAGCAGAACGCCGACCGCATCCGGAAGCTGGTGCCGGTGCGCTACGCGCGCATGCTGGTCTCGCCCTTTGCCTTTCTGCGCGGCTCGGCGGCCGTCATGGCGAACGATCTGTCGCGCACGCCCGTCACAGGCATGGCGGTCGGCGCATGCGGCGACATGCACGTCTCCAACTTCGGCGTCTATGCCTCGGCCGAGCGCAATCTGGTGTTCGCCATCAACGATTTCGACGAGATCCATCCCGGGCCGTGGGAATGGGACTTGAAGCGCCTCGCGGCCAGCGCCGCGGTCGCCGTGCGCTTCATGGGCGGTGACAAGGCGGCTGCTGCCGAGGCGGCGGCGGCCTGTGTGGCGAGTTATCGCCGACGCATGCGCGACTACGCCGAGATGGGCTATCTCGCGATCTGGTACGACACCATCGACGAGCGCGAGATGCTCGACGCCCTGTCGCCGCGCGTGCGCCGCGACGCCGAGCGCACCATCGCCAAGGCGCGGGCCAAGGGTCATATCCGTTCGCTCGACAGGCTGACCGAGCAGGTCGATGGCGAGCCACGCATCGTCGAGGACGTGCCCCTGATCATCCGCGAGACCCATACCGAGCAGGGTACGCCGGTGCGTGATGCCCTGAACGAGGTAATCACAGCCTATGTCAACTCTCTGTCGCTCGATCGCCAGCGTCTGCTCGCGCGCTATCGCCTGGTCGACGCCGCCCGCAAGGTGGTGGGCGTGGGCAGCGTCGGCACGGCCTGCTGGGTGCTGCTGCTGCAGGGCGTCGACGACGACGATCCGCTGTTCCTGCAGGTCAAGGAAGCCAAGGCGTCGGTCCTGGCACCCTATGTCGACCTGCGCCTGTCGGTCGCCAACGAGGGGCAGCGCGTGGTCGTTGGCCAGCGCGCCACCCAGGGCTCGCCCGACATCTTCCTCGGTTGGGGCGAGGCTGACGGCAAGCACTTCTATGTCCGCCAGCTCGCCGACATGAAGGGCAGCGCCAGCTTCGCCGAGGGTGACCGGGACGGCATCGGCAAGTTCATCGAGTATTGCGGTCTGTGCGGCTGGGCGCTGGCGCTGGCGCACGCCAAGACCGGCGATCCGGCCATGATCGCGGGCTACTGCGGGACATCGGACACGCTCGACGAGGCGATCGCCAAGTTCGCGCTGGCCTATGCCAAGCAGACCGAGCAGGACCATGCCGCGCTCGACAAGGCGCGCCGCGTCGGCCGCATCAAGGTGGCGGCGGGCAGCATCGTCTAGCCCAGCCGCCGATTCGCCCATAATTCGCCCAAAGGGCGACGCAGCCTCGCAGTTCCCTCCAGCGTTGTCACCGCGAAGGAGGAGGATTTGCTGCGTCGCCTCGCACTGCCCCTGTCGTTGATGATCGTGGCCGGCGCTTGCGCCGGCAGCCCGTCGGCTCCGTCGCAAGCCGACCAGGAGGCCAAGCGGTTCGAGCCGCCAGCGCCGTCCAAGGGCGCGCTCTACGTCTATCGTTCGGGATTGATGGGCGCCATGCGGCCGGTCGATGTCAGCCTGGCCGGCGGCGCCTCCGCTCAACTCGGCTACAACACGTTCATTCGAGTGGAAGGGCCGCCGGGCCAGATCGATATCGCCTGCAAGGTCGGCGACAGCACCACCAACAGCCAGGTCGAGATCCAGGACGGTCAGACGCGCTTCGTCGAGGTCTCGATGAAGGCCGGGCTGTGGTCGCCGAGCTGCGGGGTGGAAGAAGTAGCGCCGAACGAGGGGCAGGCCGCTGTTCGCTCTTCTCGCCGCGTCGAGCCTCTTTAACCGACGAATGTGCCGTCGGGGTCGCCGTTGAACAGGATGCGGCCGACCGTCTCGAAATGCGCCTCGCGTGACTGGATCTGCTGCGACAGCGTGTGGATGTCGCGGAAGCGGCGCTCGAACGGCGTGCCGAGGAAGATCGCCGAGGTACCGGCCGCCTTGTAGACCCAGTCCGCCGTCTTCTCCGCCTGGTGGATGGCCTGCGTGCAGGCGAGCCGAACCTTCACCCGGTCCTTGGTGCCGATCGGCTCGACGTCGTCGGCGCGCGCATGCACGTCTTTCAGGGTCTCGACCAGCCAGGCG
>JAEZHS010000206.1 GCA_023436825.1 Pseudomonadota bacterium
TTCACGCGGCCGAGGTCTTCCCACACGATGTTGAAGATGCGGCGCTCCGGATGGAGGCTGTGGATCGTGCCGCGCTTGAAGTTCTGGTAGGTGTTCGGCACGACAAGATCTTCGCCCTGTGCGGCAAGCGGCAAGGGCAGGGCGGCCGCCAGACCGGCGCCTCCCATCAGTTTGAGCGTGGTGCGACGGCTGGCTCGTGACATGGCTGGTTCCCCGCTTGTCTTTCGCGTCCAGGACGGACGCCGAAACAACCTGAACCGGTCTGCTGATGCCGGCTTTGATCAAAATCAATGCCAAGCGCCGCCGCCGGCGTGACAGCAAGGTCGTCTGGAACAACCGGGGTGCGCTTAGCGACCGACTTCTTCGTAGCTCGTAAAGCGGATCGTGTCGGGATCCTGCAACAGCAGGGGCGCCAGGATCTCGCTCTCCCAAGCCTGCCACTTCGGTGGATACTGCGACGGCGGAAGTGGCGCATCCGGCGGACCCCACAACCTTTCCCACGCCTCACGGCTTTCGAAAATCCAGACCGCGGCATAGGCGCCGCGCCGGGTGCCTTTCAGACCGCGCAGGAAATGGTGCGCGTAGAGGCCGGGCAGGTCGAAGAGGCCGCGCCGCTCGGCCTCGCCGAGGGCGCGCTCGAAATCGGCAGGCTCGACGCCCGGCCTCAGGTCGTATTCGTGGACGCTCAGGACCTTGGCCACTAGTCGCCTCGGATGTCGTTCTCCTTGATCACCTTGAACCAGCGCTCCTGCTCGCTCTTCTGATAGGCGGCGAAGTCCTCGGGCGAGCTGGTCAGGATCTCCATGTTGAACTGATCGATGAACTTCTGCGTCACGTCGGGCGTGCGCACCGCCTTGGTGATCTCGGCATGCATGCGCTCGACGATCGGACGCGGCACGCCGGCCGGCGCGTAGACACCCCACCACGAATAGGACGGGAAGGCCTTGATGCCCTGCTCGGCGAGCGTCGGCGTGTCGGGCAGCGCAGGCGTGCGCGCCTCGCCGGTGACGGCGATCGGCCGGATCTTGCTGGTGCGGATGTGCGGGCTGAAGGAGGCGAGGCTCGATATGCCGATGTCGGTGACGCCGCCCAGCAGGTCCTGCACCAGCGGCCCGCCGCCCTTGTACGGGATCACGTTGATCTTGAGCCCGTTCTCCTTGTTGATCAGCGTCGCCAGCACCAGCGCCTGGCTGCCGCCCAGCACGCCGAAGCTCACTTTCTCGGGCCGCGCCTTGGCGGCGGCCGCCGCTTCGGCAAAAGTCTTGTAGGGCCGGTCGGGATGGGCCGCGATGGTCTGCGGCGTGCGGCCGATCAGCATGACGTTCATCAGCTCGGAATCCTTGTAGGGGATCGACGGAGCGAACGCCGGATTGAGGATGTGGCTGTCGAAGGTCACCATCCAGGTCTGGCCGTCGGGCGGCGACTTGGCGGCGATCGCGGCGCCGACGACGCTGGCGCCGCCCGGCTTGTTGTCGACGATGACCTGCCAGCCGGTCTGGTCGACCAGCTTGGCCTGGATGATGCGTGCCACCGGATCGGTCGAGCCGCCGGGTGGGAAGGGGACGATGATCTTGATCGGTCCCTTGGGCCAGTCGCCGGCCTGCGCGAGGCTCTGGGCCTTGACGATCGCTGGTGCGGCGGCGGCAGCACCGCCGATGAGCATTGAGCGACGACGAAGAACGGACAACTGCTCCTCCCTGCGTTATTTTTCGTATTGGCTATCTGACCAATTCCCTCGCGCCGTCAAGGACGATCCGAAGTCATGCGTTTCATCAGTCCCATCCTATGCCTGCTTTTGACGCTCCTGGCCCTTCCGCTGCAGGCCGCTGACCGATTGGACAGCACGCCACGCGTCGCCGTGGTCTCCGCCTTCGAGCCCGAATGGAAGGTTCTGCAGGCCAGCCTGAGCGACGCCAAGAGCCACTCGGCCAATGGCGTGGAGTTCGTCACCGGGACCCTGTCGGGCCGGCAGGTGGTGCTGTTCCTGAGCGGCATCAGCATGGTGAACGCCGCCATGACCATGCAGCTCGCCCTCGATCGCTTCGACATCACCAGCATCGTGGTGACCGGCATCGCAGGTGGCGTCGACCCCAGCCTGCATGTCGGCGACGTCACGGTGGCGGAACGATGGGGGCAATATCTCGAGGCCGTGTTCGCGCGCGAAGTCGACGGCAAGTACCAGCCGCCGGCCTGGGCGAAGACGCCTTTTCCCAACTACGGCATGATCTTCCCGGCCGAGGTCGGGGTGCGCAGCGCCAAGGGGCCGCTGGAGAAGCGGTTCTGGTTCGAGGTCGATGCCGGCATGCTGGCTGCCGCCGGCAAGATCGGCGCCATTGGCCTCAAGCGCTGCACCGCCGACCAGGCCTGCCTGTCCGGAACCCCTCGCCTGGTCGTCGGCGGCAACGGCGTGTCGGGGGCGGCCTTCGTCGACAATGCCGCCTTCCGCCAGTACGTGTTCAAGACCTTCGATGCCCGCGTGCTGGACATGGAGAGCGCGGCGGTGGCCATGGTCGCCCATGCCAACGGCGTGCCGTTCATCGCCTTCCGCAGCCTCTCGGACCTCGCCGGCGGCGACCAGGGCGCCAACGAGATTCGCACGTTCTTCCAGCTCGCCTCGGACAATTCTGCCGTCGTCGTGCAGCGCTTCCTGGCGCTCTGGACGCCGCCCCGGTGATCGCCTAAGTACCCTCGCACCATGTCCCTGATCAAAGGCGAAACCGGCGATTGGGAGATCGTTTTGGGGCTGGAAGTCCATGCCCAGGTGATCTCCGACGCCAAGCTGTTCTCAGGCGCACCGACGACGTTTGGCGCCGATCCCAACACCCAGGTCTCGCTGGTCGACGCCGCCATGCCCGGCATGCTGCCGGTGATCAACAAGCGCTGCGTCGAGCAGGCGGTGCGGACGGGGCTGGGGCTGAACGCCAAGATCAACCTGCGCTCGGTGTTTGACCGCAAGAACTACTTCTATGCCGACCTGCCGGCGGGCTATCAGATCTCCCAGTACAAGGACCCGATCGTGGGCGAGGGCGAGGTCGAGATCGACCTGCCCGACGGCAAGACGCGCACGATCGGCATCGAGCGCCTGCATCTCGAGCAGGACGCCGCCAAGACCCTGCATGACCAGCATCCGACGCAGAGTTACGTCGACCTGAACCGGTCGGGTGTGGCGCTGATGGAGATCGTGAGCAAGCCCGACATGCGCACGGCCGACGAGGCAGCGGCCTACCTCGCCAAGCTGCGCTCGATCGTGCGCTATCTCGGCACCTGCGACGGCAACATGGACGAGGGCTCCATGCGCTGCGACGTCAACGTCTCGGTGCGCAAGCCCAACGGGCCGCTCGGCACGCGCTGCGAGATCAAGAACGTGAACTCGATCCGCTTCGTGAAGCAGGCGATCGAGTACGAGGCGCGCCGCCAGGTCGAGCTGATCGAGGGCGGCGGCACGGTCGTGCAGGAGACGCGCCTATTCGACTCTGGCCGCGGCGAGACGCGCTCGCTGCGCACCAAGGAGGACGCGCACGACTATCGCTACTTCCCCGATCCCGATCTGCTGCCGCTGGTCCTGACCAAAGACTACGTCGAGAAGATCAGGGCGAGCCTGCCCGAGCTGCCCGACGCGCGGAAGAACCGCTACATGAAGGATTACGGCCTGTCGCTCTACGACGCCGGCGTCCTGATCGCCGAGAAGGAGACGGCCGAGTATTTCGAGACCGTCGCCAAGGGGCGCGATGCCAAGCAGGCGGTGAACTGGGTGACCGGCGATCTGTTCGGCATGCTGAACCGTCGCGGCGTCGCGATCACCGAATCGCCGGTGAGCGCGGCCAATCTCGGCAAGCTGCTCGACCTGATCGCCGACGGCACGATCTCGGGCCGCATCGCCAAGGACCTGTTCGTCGCCATGGAGGAGACGGGCAAGGATCCGGCCGCCCTGGTCGAGGAGCGCGGGCTGAAGCAGGTGACGGACACCGGCGCCATCGAGGCCGCCATCAAGGCGGTGATCGACGCCAATCCCGGCCAGGTCGCTGCCTACAAGGCGAAGCCAACACTGTTCGGCTGGTTCGTCGGCCAGGTGATGAAGTCGACCGGCGGCAAGGCCAACCCCAAGGTCGTCAACGAGCTCCTGAAGAAGGCTCTCGACGCCTGACGCCGGGCCCGCCGGGCTGCCTGGGCGGTGCCGGCGGCTTCGACGGGCGGGTGTCCGACCCATTGACCTTGGCGCGCTGTTCGGTGGGCCGCGCGGCGCGCGTCAGGTTAAAGGCGGTGTTGATCAACCCGACGTGGGAGAAGGCCTGCGGGAAGTTGCCGATCTGGCGGCCGGCCTCCGTGTCGTATTCCTCGGCCAGCAGGCCGAGGTCGTTGCGGATCGACAGCAACCGCTGGAACAGCTTTTCCGCATCGGCGCGTCGGCCGACGGAAACGTAGGCATCGGCCAACCAGAAGCTGCAGGCGAAGAAGGCGCCTTCGCCCGGTTTCAGGCCGTCGTCGGATCGCGCGGTGTTGTAGCGTTGAACGAAGCCGTCGATCACCAGCTCCCGTTCGACAGCCGCGAGCGTGCCGAGATAGCGTGGGTCGCGACAATCGATGAAGCCGACCTGCGCCAGCAGCAGCAGGCTGGCGTCGAGCAGCGTGTCACCGTAGGCCGCCCTGAACGTGTTGCGCGCCGCGTCGAAGCCCAGAGTGCAGACGTCGCGATGGATCTCTTCGCGGGTGGCGCGCCATTGCTCGACCGGGCCGGCCAGGCCGTGACGCTCGACCGCCTTGATGGCGCGGTCGAAAGCGACCCATGCCATCACCTTGGAATAGGTGAAATGGCGGGGCGGGCCCCGGGTTTCCCAGATTCCGAAATCGGGCTCCCGCCAGGTTTGCCCGACATGGGCGACCAGTTCGAGCTGCAGCGCCCAACCGCTCTCGTTGGCTGCAAGCCCGCCTTTGCGCGCCTGTTCGAACGTGTCCATCAGCTCGCCGTAGACGTCGAGCTGGAACTGGCGGTGCGCGGCATTGCCGATGCGCACCGGCCGCGAATCGAGGTAGCCGGTGAGCCAGTCCGCATGCCATTCGGTCAGCCGCCGTTCGCCCATCAGGCCGTACATGATCTGCATGTCGGGGGGATAGCCGGCAACGGCGCGCTGCAGCCAGTCGCGCCATGCCGTCGCCTCGTCGTGGACCCCGGCGTTCATCAATGCGAGTAGCGTCAACGTCGAATCGCGGATCCAGCAATAGCGATAGTCCCAATTGCGCTCGCCGCCCGCCTTCTCGGGCAACGATGCGGTGGGCGCGGCGATGATGCCGCCGCTCGGTGCATAGGTCAGGGCCTTGAGCGTGATCAGCGACCGTTCGATCGCCTCGGAGTAGGGGCCGCCCGCGCTGATATCGGCCGTCCAGTCGCGCCAGAACGCGATGCACTCGTCGAGCGCCGTATGGGGATCGACCGGCTTGGGCGTCGGCAGATGGGACGGCCCGTAGCTCAGCACGAACGGAACGGTCTTGCCCTCGCTCGCCGTGAACATGGCGGCGGTCTTGAAGTTCTCGCCCCACAACGTCGCCGGCGTGCGCAGGACGACCATGTCGGGGCCAGCCACGGCCCGCAGCGTGCCGTCTTCCAGCCGGCTCACCCAGGGAATGGTGGCGCCGTAGCCGAAGCGCAGCACGAGTTCCATGCACATCCGCACTTCACCTTCGTCGCCGCGCACGAGGCGGATCAGGTCGGATGTCCGGCCGCGCGGCTGCATGAAGTCGATCAGGGTGACCTTTCCGTCGACGGTGCGGAAGCTGGTCTCGAGGACCAGCGTGCCACGCCGATAGCAACGCGATGTCTCGGTCACGTCGTCCAGCGGCGTAATCAGCCAGCGTCCGTTGGAGGGCCTGCCGAGGATGGCCGCGAAACACGCGTCCGAGTCGAAACGGGGCCAGCACAGCCAATCGATCGATCCGTTGCGCCCGACAAGGGCGGCCGTCTGGCAGTCGCCGATCAGGCCATAGTCCTCGATGGCGGCATTCATGGCGGATGGCGCTGCCATTCGAGCCAAACGCATCGGGCCCGGCCCGGTTGCCGCATCGCGGGGCAGGCTACCGATCGGCGTAGCGTACCAGACTGGCCGACAGCATGTCGGCCGACCACGAGACAGCGACGATCTGGCCGTCCGGTGTGCGGGCGATGTCGGTGAAGCTGCCGGGCGGGCTTTGCCAGCCGATCTTGCCGTCGACGCGGGCGCGCACGACGAAGCAAAGCGGGCCGGCCGCGGCACAGACGACGGCGGCAACGCCATCGCCGTCGGCGATCAGCCGGCGCGTCTCGTCGAAGGGCCACGGCGCGCTGGCCAGGACCTTGCTCTGCTCGTCGAGTCGCACCAGGGCCGGCGCGTTCGGCGCCTGGAGAGCGTCCACCGCCGAGACCCAGAAGCCGGGAAGCAGGGCGAACGACGTGCCGAGAGCATCGAAGGGAGCGCGGCCCTGCGGCGTGCCGTCGGCGCCAAAGCGCGCGACGATCCATCGGCTCAAGCCCGACATCTGGCCGACTTCCTGGATGATCGCCGATACGCTGCCGTCGGGCTTGAGGGCGAGGCCATAGCGTCTTCCGGATAGGCCGATCCCCGGCCGGCCTGCCAAGTGCGTTGTCCCACCGCGTCGAACTTGCCGATCCATCAGTTGAAGGGATCGGGCCCGTATCCGCCACCGACCAGAAGACCGTTGTCCGCCGTCGGCAGGTAGAACCTCGTACGATAGAAGGCGCCGGCGACGTTGGCGGCCGGCAGCACCGACGCGGCGCTCCGCACGTTGCCGTTCGCGTCGATCCTGAAGAGCGTGGTCGCCGACCGTTCGTCCTGCGGTAGGGCCCCGCGCGTGTTCGAGCTCGACAGAAACACCACTGTATCGCCGGACGGGAAGGCGACCACCCCCAGCGATTCGGCATTGAAACCATTCGGCCCGACGCCGGCCTGCACGGCCAGATCGGTGCGGTACTTCTGCGCGCCGTCGCGCGTGTAGGCCAGCAGCTCGATGTGCGCGCTCTTTGCCGGCAGGATGCCGTCGGGCGATGGCTGGAAGCTCGAGGTCACGACAAAGATCGCGCCGTCGGCGCCCCCGGCGCGGCGGGCGGGGGGGGGG
>JAEZHS010000209.1 GCA_023436825.1 Pseudomonadota bacterium
CGGCACCCACGAGCGCGAAGCCCACCGAGGTGTGCAGCGAGGAGAACATCCAGGTGAGTGCTGCCGGCCAGTAGACGTGGCGCATCAGCTGGCGCTCGTTCATGCCGAGCATCCGGGCATTGGCCAAAACGGTCGGGCTGACCTCGCGCACGCCCTGGTAGACGTTGAAGAACACCACGAAGAAAACCAGTGTGACGCCCAACGCCACCTTCGACCAGATGCCGAGCCCGAACCACACCGCGAAGATCGGCGCCAGCACGACGCGCGGCATGGAGTTGAAGCCCTTGATGTAGGGGTCCATCACCGCCGACGCGGTCGGCGACAATGCCAGCCACAGGCCGATGGCCAGGCCGAACCCCGCGCCGATGAAGAAGCCCAGCGCCGTCTCGAGCAGGGTGATGGCAAGATGACCGAAGATCTCGCCGGTCGCGAACCACTCGTAGATGACCCAGAAGACCTTCTGCGGTTCGCCGAAGAAGAAGGCAGCGCGATTGGGCTTGTCGAAATAGAAGGGCGGGATCAGGCCGGGCGCCGTCATGACGTACCAGAAGGCCACGAGAAGACAGACGACCAGGATTTGCAGGAAACGCAGCCTCACGTCATGCCGCCTTCTGCGCTGCGTAGGCCTTCAGGACCTCTTCCTTCATGGCTGCCCAGATCTCGCGATGCAGCGCGAGGAAGCCCGGCGTCATGCGGATCTCCGACACGTCGCGCGGTCTCGGCAGGTCGACCTTGAAGTCGCCGATCGGCCGCGTCGCGGGCCCCGCCGACAGCACGACGACCCGATCGGAGAGCGCGATCGCTTCCTCGAGGTCGTGGGTGATGAACAACACGGATTTCCTGTCCTCGGCCCACAGCGCCAGAAGTTCGTTCTCCATGAGCTGGCGCGTCTGCACGTCGAGCGCCGAGAAGGGCTCGTCCATCAGGAGGATATCCGGGCTCAGGATCAGCGTCTGGGCAAGCGCCAGCCGCTTGCGCATGCCGCCCGACATCTGGTGCGGATAGCGATCGCCGAAACCCGCGAGGCCGACGCGGCGCAGCCATGCCTCGCCCTGCACCACCGCCTCGGCGCGCGGCACGCCGCGGAACTCGAGCCCTGCGATCACATTGTCGATGCCGGTGCGCCACGGCATCAGCGCGTCGGCCTGGAACATGTAGCCGGCGCGCTTGTTGACGCCATCGGCGGCCAGCAGAGGCTGGCCGAACACCGACACCGAGCCTTGGCTGGGGGCCAGCAGGCCGGCCGCGATGTTGAGCAGCGTGGACTTGCCACAGCCGGTTGGTCCCACCACCGAGACGAACTCCCCTTGGGCGATGGTGAGCGAGGCGTTGGCCACGGCGGTATAGGCCCCGCCGCCGTCTCGGGCGGCGAAGCGGCAGGTGATGTCCTCCAGCTTGAGCGCCGGAACGCTGTTACTCATCAGCTGCGCTTGCCGGCGCGCGCCGCGAACTCGTTGGTCCAGGTGTCGGCGAGCTTGATGCTGCCCGGCTTGATGGCGGGATCGCCCTCGGCCAGGAACTTCAGGCAGTTGGCCGGACCGTCGGCCGGCATCTGACCATCGGGCGAGATCGTGTCGCGGACGGCGGCGAAGGCCTTCTCATACAGCGCCTTGTCGCCCAGCAGATAGGGTTCGGGCACCGCCTTGGCGACGTCGGCGGGCGCCGCGGTCTGCAGCCACTGGTCGGCGCGCACGATCGCCGTCGCCAGCGCCTGAGCGGTGTTGGGAGTCTTCTTCAGGAGATCGGGCTGGGCATAGAGGCAGGCCGCCGGGAACGCGCCGCCGAACAGCTCCTGGTTGCCCTTCATGGTGCGCGTGTCGACCATGATCTTGATCAGCTTCTTGTCCTCGAGAATGGTCACCGCGGGATCGGCCTGGGAGATGCCGTCGACCTCACCCTTCTCGATCGCCGCCACCACGGACGCGCCGGCGCCGACGCCGATCGCCACGATGTCGCTGGCCTTCAGCCCGCCCTTGGCGGCCCAGTTGTTGACCAGCATGTGGGTCTGCGAACCGGGGGCGGTGACGCCGAACTTCATGCCCTTGATGTCGGCCGGCCCCTTGACCTTGGCCGCCACGTCGTTGCGCAGGCCGATGGCGAGCTGCATGCCGCGGCCGATCAGGGCGAAGCCCACGATGTCCTGGCCGCGCTGCTGCATGCGGATGGTGTGCTCGTAGGCGCCGGCGACGACGTCGGCGCTGCCGCCCATCAGGGCCTGCAGCGACTTGGCGCCCCCCTGGAAGTCGTTGATCTCGACGTCGAGACCGGCTTCTTTGAAGTAGCCCCTGGTCTCGGCGATGGTGAGCGACAGGTAGTAGAGCGCCGACTTGCCGCCGACCGCCAGCACCACCTTGGTCTTCTCCGGCTTGCCCTGCGCGCGAGCGACGTAGGGCGCGGCCACCAGCGCCGGAGCTGCAGCCAATATCGTCCGGCGCCGCATATGCAGCTTGGTCATCGTTTCCTCCTGGATGGGATTTGTTGGCGGCGAGAGTGCCGCATGCCCCGTTGGGCGGCATCCTACTTGAACAGCCGCTCCTTCCACCACGGGAAATAGGACGGCATGCCGCTGGTCACCTTCATGGGGAACCTCGCCGGGCGCTTTTCCAGGAAGGCCGTCACGCCCTCCTTCACATCGTCCGACTTGCCGCGGGCGTAGATGCCCTTGGAATCGACCTTGTGCGCCTCCATGGGGTGGTCGGCGCCCAGCATTTTCCAGATCATCTGGCGGTTCAGCGCCACCGAGACCGGCGCGGTGTTGTCGGCGATCTCGCGGGCGAGCGCATATGCCGCGGGCAGCAGCTCGTGTGCCTTATGGATCGAACGCACCAGACGGCCCTTCAGCGCCTCCTCGGCAGGGAAGACGCGGCCGGTCATCACCCACTCCAGCGCCTGCTGCGGCCCGACCAGGCGCGGCAGGAACCAGCTCGAGCAGGCCTCCATGACGATGGCGCGACGGGTGAAGACGAAACCGAATCGTGCGGCCTCGGAAGCGAGCCGCACATCCATGGCGAGCTGCATGGTGACGCCGACACCGACGGCGGGGCCATTGCAGGCAGCTATGGTGGGCTTCAGGAGATCGAACAGGCGCAATGTGAACAGACCGCCGCCGTCGCGATGGCCGTCGAGCCCGGGATCGACCGGTCCGCGATTCTCGGAGTTGAAGGTGTTCGCGCCGCCGGAAAGGTCGGCGCCGGCGCAGAAGCCGCGGCCTGCGCCCGTGAACACCACGGCACGCACATCGTCGTCGCGGTCGGCGCGGTCCATGGCGTCGAGCAACTCCGACAGCATCCGGCCGGTGAAGGCATTGAGCTTGTCCGGGCGATTCAACGTGATGGTGAGGATGCCGTCCTTGGTCTCGTACTTGATCTGCTCGTAGTCCACGGTCGTTCCTCGCTCAATGCTGATTGATCAACAAGACGCCGCCCGTGATCAGGACGATGCCGCCGATCTGCTTGATGCCGAACGGCTCACCGAAAAGGAAGTGCCCGAGCACCGCCACGATCGCATAGGAGAGCGACACGCTTGGAAAGGCGACCGACATGGGGATCTTGCGCAACGCGACGATATAGAGGAAGGCCGCCGCGCCGTAGAGCGCCAGACCCGCCAGGGTCGACGGCCGCAGCACCTGGCTCACGAAGTCGGGGGCGTCAGCGCCGGCTTTCAACAGCATCTGTCCGGCGATGCCGGCCAGGATGCTGATGCCCAGCGCCACGTAGTAGACCGTCATGGTTCACGACTCCCCTCGAGATGGCTCGCGATGCGGCTGGCCCGCGGCGTGCGTGTCGACCTTGGGCCGCTCGATCTCCAATCCACCGGCACCGCGGTGGAAGACCTCGCGCACGAGGTACTGCGGCTTGCGGTTGACCGCGAGGAACATGCGGCCGAGATACTCGCCGATCAGCCCGACCACCACGAGCTGTACGCCGGCCAGCACCAGCACCGCCACCATCAGCGACGCCCAGCCTTGCGGCGGCTTGTCCGACACGATCGCCTCGACGACGACGATGGCGGCGGCAATCGCGCCCAGCGCGCCGAAGCCCAGGCCGAACAGGGTGGCGAGCCGCAGCGGCATGACGGAGAAGTTGAGGAACATCGACAGCCACAGCCGCACCAGGCGGCGCAGTGTGTAGTTCGAGCGGCCCTCGACGCGCGGTAGATGCTCGACCTGCAGGCGACCGACATTCTGCGTGACCTGGAAAACCAGCCCGTCGACGTAGGGGTAAGGCCCCTCGTAGCTCGCGGTGATGCGTTCGCGCACGAAGGCGGAGATGCAGCGGAAGCTCGAGAGATAGAGCCCCGGCGGCTTGTCGATCAGGCGATCGGCGCACCAGTTGGTGAAGCGGCTCCCGAGGTTGCGCCAGGCGGCGTGCTGCTTTTCGGCGTAGTACGTGTAGACGGCGTCGTAGTTGCCGTCGCGCGCATGCTCGAACAGGCGCTTCACCTCGCCAGGCGGGTTCTGCAAGTCGTCGTCCATGGTGATGGCGTAGGCGCCGCGCGCGCGCGCTAGCCCCGCCATGACCGCGTTGTGCTCGCCGAAATTGCGGCTGAGGCTCAGCACCGTGACCGGCGCGCCGGGCTCGACGGCGAGCTGCTTGCAGACATCGAGGCTGTTGTCGGGAGGGCAATCGACCACCAGGACGATCTCGAGCCCACCCTCGATGTCGAGCGCACGCAGCGCGCCCACGAGCTCGCCGACGGTGCCGGCGCCGTTGTAGACGGGCACGACCACGGAAAGCGCCGGCGTGGACACCTCAGCCATCGCGAGGCGCCCCGTCGCGCGCAGCAACCACGATCAGGGAGCCGCCGAACGGCAGGCTGATGCCCGCCGCGATCGCCAGACGCTCGACGGCGAGAGCCGAGGAGAACAGCGCATCCAGCCAGCGTGGATAGTCGCGCACGTCGCTTTCGGCGTCGTCACGCTCGAGCAGTCGGTGAACAAGCATCAGAGGAAACAGCAAGGTATTCCAATAGCTGGACCTCAGTACGCGAAAGCCGTTGCCGGTGAGCAGGGCCCGCGCCTGGCGGCCGGTGAAGCGGCGGACATTGTGCACACGCCGGTCATGCGCCGACAACAACCAGCCATAGGCGGGCAGATTGAAGATCGCGATGGCGCCGGGACGCAGGCAGCGATGCGCCTCTTTCAAGGCGAGCACCGGCTCGACGCCGCCGTGACAAAGAACATCGAGCGACAGGTATCCGGCCAGCGCGCCGCTGCCCAAGGGCATTTCGGTGACTGATCCTGCAGCAACCGGCCGGCCCGCCTTGGCTGCGGCGAATGAGGCCGCCACCGCGTCATACTCCAGCCCGAAAGTGGGATTACCGGCGACCGCAGGCCCGAGCTTCAGCAACATGCCGCCGGTACCGCAACCGGCGTCGAGGACGGGCCCAGTGCTCGGCGAGCGCGACAGGGCGCGGGCGAAGAGTTCCGCGACCAGAGCACGCAGGCCGCGATACCACCACATGCGGTCCTCGACGGCATGCATGCGCTCGTATTCGACCCGTTCCACGCCCGTGTCCGTCCCTTCGAGTGTCTTCTTCCCACCTGCTTATGATATCTTCGACCTGCCTTGCCAACCGCCGCTACTAAACCCCCGACAGTCCCGCCGAGCATCGAACGGCTTCTGCTCCTGCCGCTGATCGCCTTGCCGATCCTGTGGCTGGCCGGCTATTTCTTCCCGCCCATCAACCACGACGTCGCCGCCATCCTCGACGTATCGACGCGCTGGGTGAACGGCGAGCGGCTCTATGTCGAGATCATCGACGAGAATCTGCCGCTCACCTTCGTGGTGCATGCGCTGCCGGTGCTGACCTCCAAGATCCTGCCGGGCAGTCCTTCGTTCTGGTTCACCGCCTGGGTAGTGGCAGGCATCTTCGCCTCGTTCTGGGCGTGCCGCCGCCTGGTCAAGCTGGTGCCGTCGGCCGATCATGCGCTCACCGAGGCGCTGTTGCCGCCGGTCCTGCTGTTCCTGTTCACCGTGCTGCCCAACGAGCATTTCGGCCAGCGGGAGCACATCCTTTTTGTGGCTTGCGCGCCCTACATGATCGCCTCGATGGCCCGCGCCGAGGGCATCAAGCTGGGCCGAGGCTCGTCGATCGCCATCGGCCTGGTCGCGGGTGTCGCGCTGGCGATGAAGCCGCACTATCTCGCCATCCCTGCAGTCCTGGAACTCTATCTGCTGATCCGCCGCGGCTGGCGCGCCACCCTCACCGATCCCATTCCCTGGGCGATCGGCCTGGTCGCGGTCGCGCATTTCGTGTCGATGTACACGATCTTCCGCGAATACGGCGAGTTCGTCATGCCGCTCGCCGTCGAAGCCTATGCGCCGATCGGCGATGCAGGCTGGCGCGGTGTGCTTACCAGCAATGTGCTCGGCCCGACTCTGCTCGCGCTGGCGATCTTCGGGCTGATCGCGGTGGTCTTCACCAAGACCGTGGCGGCGCGCGTGCTGGTCGTCTTCGGCATTGGCGCCGCGATCTCGGCCATCGCCCAAGCCAAGGGCTGGCCCTATCACGTATTGCCAGCGCTGTCGGCGGCCATCCTGCTGGCAGCGCTCACCGTCTCGCAGACGGTCGACCGCTACCTGCCGATCAGCCGCAGCGGCCATCACCTGCCGGTGGCAGTGATCTCGGCCACTTTCATGGTGCTGCTGTACTTCCAGGCGGCGCTCTACACGCCGCCCTTCTACAAGCAGCGCCAGTTCGAGGAGTCGATCGGCGGGCGGCTGCAGCACATCATCGAGCAGAACGCGCCGCACCGCACGATCATGGCGCTGTCGCCCGGCATCTATCCGCTATGGCCGATGATCAACTACATCGGCGGCCGCATGACCATGCGGTTCCTCACCATGGGGGTGCTGCAGGGCGTCTACGCGACCTGCGACGACTTCCCCGCGCTCTACAATCCGCCCGACACGATGGGCGATTCCGAGAAGCTGGTGTTCGACGAGGTGAGCGAGGACTTCGCCCGCGAGCAGCCCGATCTGCTGATCGTCGACCGCATCGCCGGCATTCCGCGTTGCCAGGGCAAGGAGTTCGATTATCTCGAGTATTTTCTGCAGAACCGGGTGTTCGCCGACTCCTTCGAGGGCTACGAGCACCTGATGGATTTCGATCGGTACCGGATTTTTCGAAGGAAGAAGAAATAGGCCCCACCGTCATCCTGAGCGAAGCCGCCCAAGGGGCGGCGTAGTCGAGGGACCTGTTCTTGTCGACGCACCGACAGAAATAGGTCCCTCCACCACGCCTCGCTGCGCGAGGCTCCGGTCGGGATGACGGCGGTGGGATCTACTCCCACTTCCCCATCGCCTGCGCCCGCATCGCCTCAGGGATCTTCTCGACGTCGGGCACCTTGAACACGCCGGACGCGACCAGGACGATCTCGCCGCCGCAGACCAGGTCGCAACTGCAGAAGCAGAAGTTGATGGTGCGCCGGGCGATGCGGGCGGTACCTTCCAGCCACTGCCCGAGTCTCGCGCCGCGCACGAACTCCGTGCTGAGCGACACCGTCGGATGCGGCCAGCGGATGCCGGTGGCGTGGCCCGAGCCCACCCCCATCACCATGTCCGCCAAGGTGACCAGCAGGCCGCCATGCGCCCAGCCCATGGGATTGCCGTGGCGCGGCTCGAGCGGCAGGCCGACCCGGAGCGTCTCGCCCTCGACCTTGAACCAGAGCGGCCCGACCAGGCCGACGAACTCGTCGGGCACCTCGAGCTTGCGGAAACCTTCGGGAATCAGCGCAGCGGTCATGAGCCAAGTCCATGCCCGGAAGCGGCGTATTTCTCGAGCGCCGCGCGCACTGCCGGTTCGAACGGCATGCTGCGATGCGTCTCCTCGTTCAGCGAGACCATGATCGCCTTGAGGACCGCGGTGCAGTTGCCCTCGCCATCGAACAGGCCATGGCCGATCACGCACTTGCGCTCGTGCACCTCGAGCAGGCGAGCGCAGGCCGTGGCGCGGCCGGGGAAGAACATCTGGCGCTTGAAGTCGATTTCCAGCCGGCCGACGACGACGCGAAAGCGCGGCAGGCCACTTTTCTCCAAAGACTGGCGAACGATGGCACGCATGTAGGAGACGCGCGCATTCTCCAGCAGCTGCAGGAACGCTCCGTTGTTGATATGACCGTTGGCGTCGACGTCGGCGAAACGCAGATGTTCCTCGGTGGCGAATCCGTAGATCCGCCGGTCCGTCAGGTCGAGACTCACCGGCTCAGTTCTCCCTGAATTCCAGGGTGAGATCGGCAGCCTCCGACGGCGGCACGAGCAGCCGGCCCGAATCGGGCTTGGTCACCTTAACACCGTTGTTCTCCAGCAGTGCCTCGCATGCCGAGAGATTCTCGACCCTGATGCCGAGCAGTGCCGGATGGTCGACCGCGCGCACGGGTGTGATTCCCGGGTAGCGCCGCAGGTAGTCCTGGCGGTTCATGTAGTGGATGGGCTGCGTGCCGGTATCGACAACGATGCCGTCGCCTTCGCCGCGCACCGAACCCCTGCCGAAGTACTTCTCCAGTTCGGCCGTCCATTTTGACGGCTGCTCAGCGATCACCGTGACGCCCAGGACGCCGCGCGCGCCGTTGGGGTGTTGCGCCCATTCGCTGCGATAAACGAACTGCGGCGTGAGATGCTCGCAGACGAAGAAGCCCACCACCGGCATGTGGGTCTTGGGGATGCGCACCGTGCGGAACTGAGCATGCTCGGTCTTGCCGGCGATCTCGACCTCGCGATCGAAGAACAACGGTGCGTCGGGCTGCAGCCCCGCCGCCTTGAAGGCCTCGAAGGCGAGATCGGCGCCGTCCGTCGCGAGCGCCACGTTGGCAAGCCCGCCGCCGCCCTTCAGCCATTCGCGCCGCTCGGCGTTGAACTCGGTATCCTCGACGATGCCCAATATCTCGAAATAATCGGCGTCGAAGATCATCAGGTGGTTGGCCGTGCCGAGCTTCCTGTGGAAGCCACGCGGCTGGACCTGGAAGCCGAGCTTGCGATAGGCCGCCTCGGCCGCATCGATGCCGTCGACCATGACCACGACGTGGTCGAGCCCGCGGATGGCGTGCTTCATGCCGGCCTCCTTCGCACCATGTTGGTTCCCTTCAGCGTCATCACCAGCTCACCCTTCTGATTGGTGGCGCGCCATTGCTCGTGGACGATCCCCATCTCCGGGCGGCTCTTGGACGGCACCTTGCCGGCGCACTCGACCCAGGCGGTCAGCGTGTCGCCCGGCCGCACCGGCTTCATCCAGCGGACCTCATCGACTCCCGGCGATCCAAGCGCCGTGCGCTGGTCGACGTAGTTGTCGACGAACAGCCGCATCAGCTTGGCCGTCACGTGCCAACCGGAGGCGATCAGGCTGCCGAACATCGATTGCCGCGCCGCATCAGCATCGACATGGAAGCTTTGCGGGTCGTACTGGCGGGCGAAGTCGACGATTTCGTCGGCAGTGAAACTGGTCGAGCCGAGATCGAATTTCTGGCCGACTTCATAGTCGTCCCAGTAACGCGGGGGCTTGGATTGCATGGCAACCGGTCTTCGCAGAGGGGACCCGCCGAGGCAAGGACCTCCTATGGCCTGCCTGCCGCGTGTCGGTTAGCCTGTGGGCCATGACCGATCCCGACCTCGTCCGGCGCCTGACCACGTTCATGGACATCGACGTCGTCGGCTTCAGCACGATGTCGGCCCGGGATGAGGAGCATGCCCTAGGTCTTCTCGGCGCTCGCATGGCGACCGCTCAGGGCCTGGTGAAGCACCATCGTGGACGTGTCTTCAAGCTGACCGGTGACGGGCTCCTGGCGGAATTCGCGAGCCCGGTCGAAGCGGTGCGTGCTGCCCTGGAAATCCAGGAGGCGATGCGCGCGGCCAACGACCAGGCCGGACCGGACAACCAGCTCGTCCTGCGCATCGGCGTCAATCTCGGCGACGTCGTGGAAAGCGGCGACGACCTGATGGGCGATGCGGTCAACGTCGCAGCGCGCCTGGAATCGATCGCCAGGCCCGGCGGCATCTGCGTCTCGGCCGCCGTCTACGAACAGATCGAGGGCAAGCTGACGCTGGGCGCAGAGGACCTGGGCGAGCAGCACGTCAAGAATATCCCGCGCGCCATCCATGCCTACCGACTGACGCTCGACAGGGTGCCGGTCGTCGCCGCATCAGCAGCGGACGGGCGCAAGGCGAAGCGAGTTGCCGTCATCATCGGGGTCGCCGCAACAGCGGCCGTGCTGGTGACCGGCGCGGCCTGGCTGCTGCATGAACGATCGGAGACGCCGGCCTCGACGCGCACGGTGCAGGCGCCTGCATCCGCACCCGCTCCTGCACCTGTTGCCCCGATGCCGCCACCGGCACCGGCGACGGCGCCGTCACCGCCGGCGGCAACCACCGCACCTCCGGTCGCTTCCCCACCGGCCACGCCTCCTGCCTCGACGCCGCCGGCCGCGGCATCTCGACCTTACGTCGCCTCCGGGTTCCATTCGTGCCGCAGTGGCGTGAGCGGCGGCTCGTGGATTACGGCCTGGCCGAGGACCACAAGGCGATGGCGATCAACGTACGCGGCTGGTTCGCCATGGCCACGCGCGCGCTCGACGAGACGGCGGCCCGCCGCCGGGCGCTCGAGGAATGCAATGCGCTGGTCGAACGCGAAGTGCCGATGGTGCGCGATTTCGACCGCTGCGTGATCTATGCCATCGGCAACGAGGTGGTGTGGCCGTTCCTGGCGCCGCCCATGCCGCCGCCGCCCTACCTGCCGGCGGCCAGGCCGTCGCCGCCCATTCCGTTCGACGCTGCCACCGTGCCCCTGGTGACCGAGCGCGGCCGGCAGAACCTCCAGGAGCACTACATGAGGACGACGCGGCATCGCGCCCTCGTGCTGGGCCGCGGACCGCTCGAATGGTGGTCGCCGAGCGAGAGCGATGCCGACGCCATCCGCCGCAACCTGCAAACCTGCGGCCAGATCACCGGGCATGCGTGCGCCGTCTATTCTGTCGACGACGAGGTCGTGGTGCGCATACCGCAGCTCCATCGCGTCACCGGCATCTTCACGTCCGAGCATATCCCCTCGCCCGACGCCGCCCGGCGGGCAGCGATCGAGCACTATCTGATCGAAAACGACTGGCGCGCGCTCGCAACCGGCGACAATGGCCCGATCGGCATGGTGTCCGGGCGGGCAAGCGAGACAGCGGCGGTGGCTGATGCCATCAGCGAGTGCAGCAAGGCCGGCGGCAACGGCTGCAAGCTGATGGCCGTCGGGCCGTTTCTGGTGGCACCTAAGTAGAATGAGATTTCTTCACCTCCGCCTCTTACGTCGGAGGTGAATGAGGGTTCGGAGTCAGTCGGCCAGCGCCGCACCAAATCGCTTGGCGATCTCTTCGAGCATGACTTCCGACGCGCCGCCGCCGATCGCCTGAACTCGCGCGTCGCGCGCCATGCGCTCGACCGCAGTCTCGCGCACGAAGCCCATGCCGCCGTGGAACTGCACGCAGTCGTAGAGGACCTGATTCACCAGGTCGCCAGCCAGCGCCTTCACCATCGACACCTGGGCGACGCAGTCCCGGCCCTCGGCATCGAGCCAGGCCGTGTGATGGACGAGCTGGCGTGCGGCCTCGACCTCGGCCAGGCGGCGCGACAGCCGCTGCCGGATCGCCTGCTTGTCCCACAGAGGCTTTCCGAAGGCGGTGCGCTGGCTGACATGATCGTAGGTGAGCCGGATTGCCTCGCGCGCCTCGGCCATCGCCATGGCGCCGATCACCAGCCGCTCGGTCTGAAAGTTGGCCATGATCGAGTAGAAGCCGCGGTTGGGTTCGCCGAGCACGTTCTCGGCCGGCACGCGGCAATCCTCGAAGATCAGCTCGGCCGTGTCCGAAGAGCGCCACCCGGTCTTGTCGAGGGCGCGGCCGACCTCGAAGCCCGGCATGCCCTTCTCGACGATGAACATGGTGATGGCGCGACTGCCCTTGGCTTCAGGATCGGTGCGGGCGGCGATGAAATAGAGATCGCCATGCACGCCGTTGGTGATGAACATCTTGGCGCCGTTCAGCACCCAGTCGTTGCCGTCGCGGATGGCGCGGGTGCGGATACCGGCGACGTCCGAGCCGGCGCCGGGCTCGGTGACGCCGACCGCCGTGATGGTGCTTCCCGCCAGGATGCCCGGCAGGTACTTCTCGAGCTGCCGTTTGCTGCCGAAGCGCACGAGGTGCGGGCTCGCCATGTCGGTATGCACCAGCACAGTGATGGCGAAACCGCCATGGGTCGAGCGACCGACCTCCTCCGCCAGAACGACCGACGCGCGCGCATCGAGGCCCGCGCCACCCATCGCTTCGGGAACGCGCAGCGAGAAGAAGCCGAGCCCGCCCATCTCGCGCAGCACATCGCGCGGCACGAAACCCGCTTCTTCCCATTTCGGCCCGTGCGGTTTCACCTTCTCCTCGACGAAGCGCCGGAGCTGGCTGCGGATGAGGTCGTGCTCTTCGGTGAAGATGGGATGTGTCATGGCGTCGGGATGCTACACTTGCGCCATGTCACGCGACAAACGACTGCAGGATCGCTCGATCTATCCGCACTGGTGCAAGGACACGGTGCGTTTCTCCGACCAGGACGCCGCCGGCCACCCAACAACGTGGCAATCTGCGCCTATCTCGAAACCGCGCGCCTCACCTTCATGCGCGACATGGGCCTGACCACGGCGACGGACGGCACGCGCGGCATTTCGGCCGGCATGACGGTGAGCTTCCTCGCCGAATCGCATTGGCCGGGTCAGGTCGAACTCGGCACCGGGGTCGTACGCATCGGCACCAGCTCAATCACCGTCGGCTCGGCCGCCTTCAAGGCCGGCACCTGCATCGCGGCGGCTGAGATGACCGTGGTCCGCCTCAAGGGCAAGACGCCCCACCCGATCGACGGGACATTGCGGGAAAAGCTGAAAAAGTATTTGTTGCCAGGGTTTTAGCGACGGCTTGACCGGCTCCGTACGGCCCTCTATCTTCGCTTCTGCGAGTAAGTCGCATCTGCATAGGGACCGCGGCGCAAGGGCATGTTCATCTGCATCTGCCAAGCCATTCGTGAACGCGAAATCGACGCCGCCGTCCGTGCGGGCGCCCGCCGGCCGGCCGACGTCTTCCGAGCTTGCGGCAAGGCCCCTCAGTGCGGCAGCTGCGCCTGCGACATGCGGGAGCGCATCTCGCAGACCATCGCCCGCGACCAAGCTGCGGCGCCCAACCTTCTGGCTGCTGACTGACTCATGATGCGGACCAGAGGTCCGCGCTCCCGTCAGCTCGACTCCTTGCCTTCGCCGATCTGCGTCTGCAGGTAGTTCTGCTCCCCGACCTTGTCGACCAGCGATAACTCGGTCTCCAGGAAGTCGATGTGCTCTTCGGCATCCTCGAGAATGTCGACGACGATCTCGCGGCTGACATAGTCCTTGGTCGATTCGCAAAGCGTGACCGCTGCAATGAGCGCCGTGCGCGCCTCGTTCTCCAGCCGAAGGTCGGCCCTCAAGCATTCGACGACGGTCTCGCCGACAGCGAGTCGGCCGAGATCCTGCAGATTGGGAAGGCCGTCGAGCACGAGGATACGCTTCATCAGCTTGTCGGCGTGCTTCATCTCGCCGATCGATTCTTCGTAGATCTTCTTGGCCATCCGCTCGAAGCCCCAGTGTCCCATCATGCGGGCATGGAGGAAGTACTGGTTGATCGCGGTGAGCTCGTTCTTCAGCAGCTTGTTCAGTTCGGCGACGATTTGTGGATTGCCCTGCATGGCGGCCTCCTCGCGATACGCATTCGGCTAGAGCAATACTCCGCGAATCCCGCGATGCAACCGAAGAGTGCGCGACTGAGAACCGTTCTCTGAAAAATCTGCGCGCAACGCTCTCAGGCGCGCAAGTCGTTCTCAGTCGCTCGTATTCGGAGCTCTCCTGCCCCGCGCTGGATCGCGGCTGACGCGACTCGGCGCGGGGTCCAGAAGACGACGTGGCGGCCTGCTCTCGGCGAATGCCGGAGACGACAGGAATCCCCGAAATCGTTGCGCGCGAACTCGCCGCAGGCCACCAGCATCACCTTTCTGCCAAGGTTGCCGTGGCAACCTGCCACCGTCCGGCATGCCGCAACGTCGGCACAAGTCGGACGTTCACCAACCATCCACAGCCCACCCGACATGTTCGTCGGGTTAGCCGGAGTAAGCGTCATGCCTTTGGACAAAGGAAAGCCCCCCTTCACCCTCCCCAAGCTCCCTTACGCCGAGGACGCGCTCGCGCCCGTCATCTCTGCCAAGACCATCTCGTTCCACTACGGCAAGCATCACAAGGCTTACGTCGACAAGCTGAACGAGCTCATCGAAGGCACCCCCTATGCCAGCCTGACCATCGAGGAGATCGTCAAGAAGTCGGTCAAGGACGAGAAGGGCAAGGCGATCTTCAACAACGCCGCCCAGGCGTGGAACCACGATTTCTACTGGCACTCCATGGCCCCCAAGGGCGGTGCCCCGGCCGGCAAGATCAAGAAGGCCCTGGAAGACAGCTTTGGCAGCGTCGATGACTTCAACAAGGCCTTCAAGGCGGCAGCCGTCGGCCAGTTCGGCAGCGGCTGGGCATGGCTGGTCGCCAAGGGCGGCAAGCTCGCCATCGAGACCACCGCGAACGCCGACACGCCGATCGCCCATGGCGGCAAGCCCCTGCTGGTCGCCGACGTGTGGGAGCACGCCTACTACCTCGATTTCCAGAACCGCCGGCCGGATCACGTGCAGGCGTGGCTGGACAAGCTCGCCAACTGGTCGTTCGCCGAGGAGAACCTAGGCTAGTTCGCCGAGGAGAACCTCGGCTAGAAAGGAGCGCACATGCTGGGCACCATCCTTCTGATCATTCTCATCCTGATCCTGATCGGTGCCCTGCCGACCTGGCCTTACAGCAGCGGCTGGGGCTACTACCCGAGCGGCGGCGCCGGCCTGATCCTGATCATCGTGATCATCCTGCTGCTGATGGGACGCATCTGACGTCCCGTCGGCGGCAGGCCATCATCAGTACCGGAATGTCACGTTGATCGAACCGAACTGCGTCCAGCGGTTCTGCTCGTAGAAATCCGGCGTGCGCAGCACCTGAGTATAGGTGAGACGCACGCCGTGATAGCTGATGGCGATGCCCGCCTGGGCTTCGCCGACGAACGGCCGGTGCGACACCCGCAGACTGTTGCCGTCGGTATTGCCGTCGAGAAAGATGTTGCGGCCGACCGCTTGGCCGTCGACGCCGGCAAACAGATACCAGCCGAAGCTGCCATCGCCGATGAAAGCCTCCGAACCGGGGAGAGCCGGTCTCGGCCGCGGCGGCCCGAAATCATCGCGCAGGTTCTTGCCGATTCGGACCGTGCCGCCGACATCGCCATAGATCGCCACGTTGCCCAGCGCCGCGCCGATGCGTGGGACGAAATCGACCTCGAGCTTGGGATCGTCGAACACGACCGTACGGCCGGTGCGCCAGCGCCGCTCGAAGCCAATGCCGATCGTGGGCTCGTTGTGCAGTTGATTGGCCCAGCCGTTGGCCTGGGCGACGCCGATCAGATTATGGAAATTGTTCTGCACGAACTCACCGCCCGCCGCCGGTCCGATCACGCCAAGGTCGAGCTGCAGCGTGTCGAGCCGTACCGGCTCCTGGCGCCCAGTCTTCTCGTCACGGCGCTTGTAGGTGTACTGCAGGGCGAAGCTGGCATAGAGCCACGCCGCATAGGGCCGATCGTTGAAGATGGGCTGTGACGCGAACGTGTCATCGGGCGTGTAGATGTTCTGGCCGAACGACACGCCGACGCGGCGGACCACCGAGTCCGATTGCGGCTCGCCGAAAAAGGTCGGCACCGTGGTCATGGCGACGATCCCGGGCGGCATGGCGGTGAGCGCCGGCGACAGCCAGCCGATGCGCACACCGTTGGTGTAGTCGCGGTCGGT
>JAEZHS010000215.1 GCA_023436825.1 Pseudomonadota bacterium
GCGCAAGATCGCAGCGACCGAAAAAGGCTGGTTGCCGGAGAACTGGGCGCAGATGGCCGAGCTGGGCTGGCTCGGCATGTCGTTCTCGGAGGAAGATGGCGGCTACGGCGGCGGCCCGATCGAGACCATGATCGTCATGGAGCAGTTCGGCAAAGGCCTGGTGCTGGAGCCGTTCCTGCCGACCGTGGTGCTGGGCGGCGGCATGATCGCCAAGGCGGGCTCCAAGGCCCAGAAGGACGCGCTGCTCGCTCCGATGATCGAGGGCAAGAAGCAGTTCGCCTTCGCCTGGCTGGAGCGCCAGTCGCGCTACAATCTGGCCGACGTGTCGCTCAAGGCGACCAAGGAAGGCGGCGGCTGGTCGCTGTCGGGCCACAAGGGCGTCGTCTACAACGCACCGTCGGCCGACCACATCATCGTGCTCGCCCGCACCTCGGGCGGCGCCCGCGAGGAGAAGGGGCTGACCTTGTTCGTCGTCGACGGCAAGGCCAAGGGCATCACGCGCCGCGACTACCCGACCCAGGACGCGCTGCGCGCCTCCGAGCTCACCTTCGACAAGGTCTCGGTCGGCGCCGACGCCGTGCTGGGCAAGGTCGATGACGCCTTCGCCGTGGTCGAGGACACGGTCGATCATGCCATCGTGGCGCTCTGTGCCGAGGCCACCGGCTGCATGGACGCGATCAACGCCGCGACGCTGGAGTACATCAAGACCCGCAAGCAATTCGGCGTGCCGATCGGCAAGTTCCAGGTGCTTCAGCATCGCATGGTCGACTGCTTCACCAACGCCCAGGAAGCGCGCTCGATGACGCTGATGGCCTCGCTCAAGATCGACGACAAGGATCCCGTCGTGCGCCGCAAGGCCGCCTCGGGCGCCAAGGTTCAGATCGGCAAGTCGGGCAAGTTCTGCGGCCAGAGTGCGGTGCAGATGCACGGCGGCATGGGCGTCACCGACGAACTCTCGGTCAGCCATTACTTCAAGCGGTTGACCATGATCGACCTGATGTTCGGCAGCCAGCAGCATCATCTGACGCGCTACAGCAATCTCGCCATGGCGGCGTGATCTTCAAAGGCGCTGTCTTCGAGGCGCGCCATGCCAGTGGCGCGCCTTTCTCGTCATGAGCGCCATCATCGACATCATCGTGCCGGTCTTCGGCACGGTCGCCGTCGGCTGGGCGCTCGGCCGTTGGCTGCTTACCCCTGACGGCCTGCGCGGCCTGACCCAGGTCGCCTTCTATGCGCTGTTCCCGGCGCTGCTCTTCCGTTCGATGGCCAGGGTTCGGCTCGAAGCGCTCGAGCCCGACATCATCGTCGTGTTCTTCGGCACCGGGCTGCTGCTCTTCTTCCTGCTGATGCCGCTCGGCCGTGCCCTCGGCATGAGGCTCAGCGACCAGTCGGTGTTCGCGCTTTCCGGCACCTTCGCCAACGGCGTCGGGATCGGCATTCCCTTCATCACCTATGCGTTCGGCGAGGCCGGCCTGGTGCCGCTGCTGATGATCATCAGCGTCAATTCGCTGATCATGCTGACGCTCTGCTCGTTCCTGCTGGAGATCGGCTCGGGAGGCGGCGGTGGACGGCTGCTGGCCAAGCTCGGCGGCGCGGCGCTGATGATGATGAAGCACCCGGTGATTCCGTCGATCTTCGCCGGGCTTGCCTGGGCCGAGCTGACGTCGCTGGTTCCCGGCCTCGGCATGCCGGTCGTGATCGACAAGGTCCTGCAGGCCCTGGCGCTGGCCGCACCGCCGTGCGGCTTGATCATGGCCGGCGCCTCGCTCGCCCATGTCGGGCTGAAGGAGCACTGGCAGCCCGCCGCCGTTGCAACCGTCGTGAAGCTCGCCGTCATGCCGCTGATGGTGTGGGCAGCCGGCCGCTACGTCTTCGCGCTCGATCCGCTGTGGCTCACCGTGGCCACCTTGAACGCCGCGCTGCCCGCCGGCGCCAACGTCTATCTCGTGGCCCAGCTCTATCGGACGGGCGTCGGGCTCGCGACCAACGCCGTCGTCATCTCGACCGGCGCCAGCGTCTTCACGCTGTCGGGCGTGCTGTTGCTCCTCGGCGTGCAAACCCGTTAGTCTCCACGACGGAGGTAACGCCATGGCATACGAGACGGTACAGGTGCGCAAGCTCACCGGCGGCTGCGGCGCTGAGGTTCTGGGCGTCGATCTCAATGCGATGAGCAATCGCCAATGGGACGAGGTGCAGGCGGCCTTCACCGAGCATGGCGTCATCTTCTTCCGTGACCAGAAACTCACGCCCGAGCAGCACCTCGAGTTCGCGCGGCGCTGGGCGCCGATCGACGTCAACCGCTTCTTCAAGGCGGTGGCGGGCTATCCCGAGATCGCCGAAGTGCGCAAGGAGCCCGAGCAGAAGACCAACATCGGCGGCGGCTGGCACACCGATCACAGCTACGATCCCGAGCCGGCGATGGGCTCGATCCTGCTGGCGCGCGAGCTGCCGGAGGAGGGCGGCGACACGCTGTTCGCCAACATGTACCGCGCCTTCGAGACCCTATCGCCCGGCCTGCAGCACACGCTGGAAGGCATGAAGGCCGTGCACGGCTCGGCGCACATCTTCGGCGCCAAGGGCGTCAATGCCGCCAACCCCGAAGGAGCCAGCCGCTACGGCAATCAGCATCTGGTGGGCGACGACGTCGTGCACCCGGTGGTGATCCGCCATCCCTTGAGCGGCCGCAAGTCGCTCTACGTCAATCCGGCCTTCACCTTGCGCTTCGACGGCTGGTCGGCCGAGGACAGCCGGCCGCTGCTGGAATATCTCTATCGCCACGCGTCGCGGCCGGAGTTCACCTGCCGCTTCCGCTGGCGCGAGGGCTCGATCGCCTTCTGGGACAACCGCGCGACCTGGCACTACGCCGCCAACGACTACAGCGGCGAGCGCCGGCTGATGCATCGCATCACCGTCGCCGGCTGCGCCCTGCAACCGGCGACGGCGTGATCGTCCGTCCTAAGGCTTTAGCTTGATGGTCATGGCGGCGACGCCGGTCGCGAGGTTGTAGCCCGCATCCTTGATCACGCCCGAGGCCACCATGCCGATCTCGGCATTGGGGCCGCCATAGATCCAGTTGCCGCCGGCCTGCTGGCCCGCCGCCACCGTGCCTTGCTCGCCGACATAGGTGCCGCTCAGGTCATTGACGCCGCGTACCGACCCCAGCGAGTAGACACGCCAGATCGTGTGGACGGCCCTGGTGTAGCCGATATCGATGCCGACCTTGTCGATCGTGCCCGTGTACTGCGCGCTCGCGGTGCCTTCCTTGTTGAGGAACACGCAGTCGAGGCTCTTCTGCGAAGCCAGAACATAGCCGGTGCTGCCGCCGACGTTGCAGCTCAGCGAGCCGATGTAGATGCGGGAATTGGCGTTGGTGACGTTGAGCTGCTGCGGCGACGACTGGCTCATGGTGCAGGCACCGACGGTCGCGGCGAGGGTTGCCGCGACGGCGGCCTTGACGATCAGTTTCATGGGTATCCGTATCTCCTTACGCCGCCCGAGTATGGCACAACGCGCAGCGGCGCAAGCGAGACTTGGGTGCATAGGTAGATACGTGCGGTCAACGGCTAACGCAGCGCCTGCCACAAAAGGGCAAGGCCCGAGATCACCATCACGACGTCCAGCATGTATTGGAAGGCGGTCACGCTCAGCCGCTCGACGATCAGGCGGGCAAGGTAGGTGCCGGCCATCACCGAGGAGCCGGAGATCAGGCCCTTGACGACGATGTCGGTCGGCAGGGCGCCGAACTGCCGGAACTTCAGGGCCTTGATGATATAGAGGGCGAGCGAGCCCGCCGCTTCGGTAGCGATGAAGGCACCCTTGACCAGGCCGTAGGCGGCGAAGGTCGGCACGCTGAGCGGGCCGGTCGAAACGACGATGCCCGTCAGGAAGCCGATGACGGCGCCGGCGATCACGAGTCCGCCGAAGCCGATCGTCATGTTGCGTGACGCGAGCCAGCGGCGGCCCGGCACCATGGCCAGGAAGAAGACGCCGAGCGCCACCTCGACGGTGTTCTCCGGCAGGATGAGCAGGGTGCGCGCGCCCAGCGCCGCCGCGGGGATACCTCCCAGCGCGTAGGCGCCGACGGCGCGCCAGTCGATCTCGCGCCACCACGAGGTGATCTTGGCGAAGTTCGACATCAGGGCGACGATCGCCATGATGGGCACGGCCTCGCGCGGACCGAAGACGATGACCAGGACAGGCAGCAGGATGACCGTGGCGCCGGTACCGACGATGCCGCTGACGGTGCCCGCGACGAAGCCGACGGCCAGGACAAGGGCGTAGCTCATCATCTTCCGGACCGCGAGCCTCCGGCTCGCTCAAGCTCATGAGCGAGCGGGACGCTCGCGGTCCGGAAGAGCATGAGGTGCATCAGTATCCGATGTTCGGCCTCAGCCACTTCTCCGCCTGCTCGATCGTCACGCCGCGCCGCTTGGCATAGTCCTCGACCTGGTCGCGGCCGATACGGGCGACGCCGAAATACGCCGCCTCGGGATGGGCGAAGTAGTAGCCCGATACCGCCGCCGTCGGCAGCATGGCGAAGCTCTCGGTCAGGGTCATGCTGGCGTTCTGGCCGGCATTGAGCAGCCGGAACAATTCGGGCTTCTGGCTGTGGTCGGGGCAGGCGGGATAGCCCGGCGCCGGCCGGATGCCGCGGTACTTCTCGCGGATCAGCTCGTCGTTGCCCAGCGCCTCGTCGGGTGCGTAGCCCCACAGCGTCTTGCGCACGCGCTCGTGCAGGCGCTCGGCGAAGGCCTCGGCCAGCCGGTCGGCCAGCGCCTTCAGGAGGATGTCCGAATAGTCGTCGTGGTCGGCCTTGAAGCGCGCCAGGTGCTCCTCGATGCCGTGGCCGGCGGTGACGGCGAAGCCGCCGATCCAGTCGGCCTCGGGCGAGATGAAGTCGGCCAGGCACATGTTGGCGCGGCCTGAGCGCTTCTCGACCTGTTGGCGCAGGAAGTAGAGGCGGGACACCTCCTTGGTGCGGCTCTCGTCCTCGTAGAGCACGACGTCGTCGCCGTCGCGCCGGCACGGCCAGAAGCTCACCACGCCTTTCGCGGTCAGCCACTTCTCGCGCACGATGTGATCCAGCATCTTGCGCGCGTCGGCATAGAGCTTGCGCGCGCTCTCGCCCACCACCTTGTCCTCGAGGATGGCGGGATAGTTGCCGGCGAGCTCCCAGGCGCGGAAGAACGGCGTCCAGTCGATGCGCTCGATCAGCTCGTGCAGCGGGTACTCGGCGAAGATGCGCGTGCCGGTGACCGCAGGCTTGGGTGGCGTGTAGGCCGACCAGTCGATGGCATAGGCATTGGCCCGCGCCAGTTCGAGCGACACGACCTTTTCCTTCTTGCTGTCGCCGCGCTCGACGCGGATGGCCTCGTACTCGGCCGCGACCTTGGCGGCGAATTCGCGGGCCTGGTTGCCCGACTCCGAAGTCAGCGCCTGGCAGACGCCGACCGCCCGCGAGGCGTCGAGCACGTGGACCGTCGTGCCCTCGTAGCGCGGCGCGATGCGCAGCGCCGTGTGCACTTTCGACGTCGTGGCGCCGCCGATCAGCAGCGGCACCTTGAAGCCGGCCCGGGTCATCTCCTCGGCGACCGTCACCATCTCGTCGAGCGAGGGCGTGATCAGGCCACTGAGCCCGATCATGTCGGCGCCGTTGTCATTGGCCGACTTCAGGATCTCCTGGAAGGGCACCATGACGCCGAGGTCGATGACCTCGAAGTTGTTGCACTGCAGGACCACGCCGACGATGTTCTTGCCGATGTCGTGGACGTCGCCCTTGACCGTCGCCATGACGCTCTTGCCCTTGCTGCGCGCGCCCTGGGTCTTCTCGGCCTCGATGTAGGGCAGCAGATGGGCCACCGCCTTCTTCATGACGCGGGCGCTCTTGACCACCTGCGGCAGGAACATCTTGCCCGAGCCGAAGAGGTCGCCGACCACGTTCATGCCGGCCATCAACGGGCCCTCGATGACCTCGATCGGCCGAGCGATCTGCCGGCGCGCCTCCTCGGTGTCCTCGACGACGAACTGGTCGACGCCCTTGACCAGCGCATGCTCGAGCCGCTTCTCGACCGGCCAGCTGCGCCATTCGGCGTCCTGCGTCTCGACTGCCTCGCCGGTGCCCTTGTACTTGGGTGCCAGCTCGAGCAGCCGCTCGGTCGAATCCGGACGGCGGTTCAGGATCACGTCCTCGCAGGCGTCGCGCAGCTCCTGAGGGATCTGGTCGTAGACCTCGAGCTGGCCGGCATTGACGATGCCCATGTCCATGCCCGCCTGGATGGCGTGGTACAGGAACACCGAGTGCATGGCCTTGCGCACCGGCTCGTTGCCCCGGAAGGCGAAGGACAGGTTCGAGACACCGCCCGAGATCTTGGCGTGCGGGCAGCGCGCCTTGATCTCGCGCGTCGCCTCGATGAAGTCGACGCCGTAGTTGTTGTGCTCCTCGATGCCGGTGGCGACAGCGAAGATATTGGGATCGAAGATGATGTCCTCGGCCGGGAAACCGACCTGGTTCACCAGGATGTCGTAGGCGCGAGCGCAGATCTCGACCTTGCGCTCCTTGGTGTCGGCCTGGCCCTTCTCGTCGAACGCCATGACCACGACGGCGGCGCCGTAGCGGCGGACCTTGCGGGCGTGCTCGATGAAGGGCTCGATGCCCTCCTTCATGGAGATCGAGTTCACGATCGGCTTGCCGGCGACGCACTTCAGCCCGGCCTCGATCACGCTCCACTTCGAGCTGTCGATCATGATCGGCACGCGGGCGATGTCCGGCTCGGACGCGATCAGCTTCAGGAAGGTGTCCATCGCCTTTTCGGCGTCCAGAAGGCCTTCGTCCATGTTGACGTCGATGATCTGGGCGCCGCTCTCGACCTGCTGGCGCGCGACCTCGATCGCGGATGTGTAGTCGCCTTCCAGGATCAGCTTCTTGAAGCGGGCCGACCCGGTGACGTTGGTGCGCTCACCGATATTGATGAAGGTGGCGCGCGGTACGTTGTTGTTGGACTCGTCAGACATCAGAAGAAACTCGCCGCCTCCATGCCGGAAAGACGCAGCGCCGGGGGCAGGGCGTGCCACTGGCGCGGCTTCACGTCCTTGACCGCCTCGGCGATCGCCTTGATATGCGCCGGCGTCGTGCCGCAGCAGCCGCCGACCACGTTCAACCAGCCGTTCTCGGCCCAGCCCTTGACCAGCTTGGCCGTCATCTCCGGCGGCTCGTCATAGGCGCCGAGCTCGTTGGGCAGGCCGGCGTTGGGATAGACACAGAGCATGCCCTCGACCTGCGGGTTGAGCGCGTTCACGTAAGGATGCAGTTCGGTCGCGCCGAAGCTGCAGTTCAGGCCCATGGTCAGCGGCTTGGCATGCCGCACCGAGTGCCAGAACGCCTCGACCGTCTGGCCCGACAGGTTGCGGCCGGCGAGGTCGGTCAGGGTCATGGAGACCATGACCGGCAATTCCTCGCCACGGGCTTCGGCGGCTTCGTCGGCAGCGACCAGGGCGGCCTTGGCGTTCAGCGTGTCGAACACCGTCTCGATCAGGATGAAGTCGACGCCGCCATCGAGCAGGCCGTCGATCTGCTCCCGATAGATGCCCTTGACCTCGTCGAAGGTCACGGCGCGATAGCCGGGATCGTTGACGTTCGGCGATACCGACAGCGTCTTGTTGGTGGGCCCGAGCGCGCCCACGACGAAGCGCGGCTTGTCGGGATTCCTGGCCGTGGCCGCATCGGCGCAGGCCCGGGTGAGCTTGGCGGCCGCCAGGTTCACCTCGCGCGCCATGTCGGCGATGCCGTAATCGGAGAGGCTGATGGCGTTGGCATTGAAGGTGTTGGTCGCCAGGATGTCGGCGCCGGCGTCGATATAGGCGTTGCAGATCTCGCCCACGACATCGGGGCGCGTCAGGTTAAGAAGGTCGTTGTTGCCTTTCTGGTCGTGCGTGAACGACCGACCGCCGCGGAAGCCCTCCTCGTCGAGGCGATAGGTCTGGATCATCGAGCCATAGGGCCCGTCCTTGACCAGGATCCTTTCGCTGCCGATCTCGCGCAGCAACTCGGCTTTCTCGGCGCGATTCATTGTGGGCGCACTCCCAGCAGGTGGCAGATCGCGAAAGTGAGATCGGCGCGGTTCAGCGTATAGAAGTGGAACTGGTCGACGCCTTCATCGCGCAGGCGGCGACAAAGATCGCCCGCCACCGTGGCGGCGATCATGCGGCGGGTTTCGATATCGTCGTCCAGCCCGTCGAACATGTTGGCGAGCCAGGACGGCACCTTGGAACCGCACAGCCCGGCCATCTTGGTGATGCCCTGGAAATTCGACACCGGCATGATGCCCGGCACGATCGGCACGTTGATGCCCGCTGCCGCGGCATGATCGCGGAATCGCAGGAAATCGTCGGCCTCGAAGAAGAACTGGGTGATGCAACGGTCGGCGCCGGCATCGACCTTGCGCTTGAGATTGTCCAGATCGGCCTTGGTGTCGGCCGAATCGGGATGCTTCTCGGGATAGCAGGCGGCGCTGATCTGGAACGCACCGATCTTCTTCAGTCCGGCGATCAGTTCGGCGGCATTGGCGTAGCCGCCGGGATGGGGGCTGTACTTGCCGCCCATGCCGCCGGGCGGATCGCCGCGCAGTGCCACGATGTGGCGGATGCCGGCATCCCAATAGGCGCGCGCGATCTCGTCGATCTCGCCCTGGGTCGCGCCGACACAGGTGAGGTGAGCCGCGGCATCGACCCCGGTCTCCTTCTTCAGCCGCGCGACGGTCTCGTGCGTGCGCTGGCGCGTCGAGCCGCCGGCGCCGTAGGTCACCGAGAAGAATGTCGGCTTGAGCGGCGTGAGACGAGTCACGGTCTCCCACAGGGTGCGCTCGGCAGCCTCGGTCTTGGGCGGTGAGAACTCGAACGAAACCTTCAGCCGTTGTGGCGCGCGCGCGGGAAACTCGGCACCGGAGACACTGAACGGGCCGCCAAGGGGACCGGTATCGGGGCTCATCGGGAAACTCCATGGGCGGGGTGGGTGACGTGGCGCGCCGAGGTGCGCGCCGGCAGTTCGCGCTCGCCGCGCCAGATGCCGGTCATCAGGCGGCGGCCCGGGAAGTGGATCGGCTCGAGCGGATTCAAGCCGGCGCTGCGGAGCCAGCCCTGCACCTGGTTGTCGGCGAAGCCGAGATGGACATGAGCATGCTCGCGCTTCAGCTCGACCAGGTCGTGCGGCGAGAAGTCGACCACCAGGACGAGGCCGCCCGGCCGCACCACACGCGCCGCTTCGCCCAGCGCGGCCGCCGGATCGTCGGCGTAGTGCAGCACGTGATGGATGGTGACCACATCGAAGGCGTCGGATTCGAAGGGCAGGGCGTACATGTCGCCCTGGCGGATATCGGCATTGTCGATGCCGGCCTTGGCGAGGTTGGCGCGCGCCAGCGCCAGCATCTCGCGCGACTGGTCGACGCCGACCGCCTGCTCGACCTTGGGCGCCAGCACTTCGAGCAGCCGGCCGGTGCCGGTGCCGATGTCGAGCAGCCGGCGTGCGCCGATCGGCAGGTGATGGGCAAGGGCGCGCTCGATCTCGCGGTCGGCCACATGCAGGGCGCGCAGCTCGTCCCAACGCTGGGCATTGTCGCGGAAGAAACGCACCGCCGCGGTCTGCCGGCGCTGCTGCAGGGCATCGAGCCGGGCCCGGTCGGCGGCGATGCGGGCATGCTTGGGATCGAGCCGGCGCACGAACTCGCGCACCAGCGCTGCATCGTCGCCCGAGGTCACGAGCCGGAAGCGGGTGAACTGTGCCTCGCGGAAGCGCTCGAGCAGGCCCGCCTCGACCAGCAGCTTCAGATGGCGTGAGACCCGCGGCTGGCTCTGACCCAGCACATGCACGTAGTCGCTGACCGTCAGATCCTCGCGCGCCGCCAGCGCCAGGATACGCAGCCGCGTATCTTCGGCCGCTGCCCGCAGAAGGGTGAGGAGATGATCCATGAACTGAAGAATATAAGCATATCTTTATGTATGCAACAGGCGAATCTTGCGCCCCACTTGTTGCCAGGAAGCAACGGACCGAAGCTCTCTTGCCTATTCACTTCCAAACTGCGCCGTCCGTGTGCGACACTCGTTTTCGAACTTCGTGTCTTGGCCCGGCGTGCCGGTGCCTGCGGGGATGGACCCAGGGTTGGCGTTGATGATCGCAAGCGTATTCGAGATGGCCACCCGCGTCCGTCGTTCGGTCGTCGCGACTGCCATGGCCGCGACCATGCTGGGTGGCTGCGCGGTAAACGACACCGGCGCTTCCGAGGTTTGGGACCCGATCGAGACGCCGAACCGCTTCATCTTCTCGATCAATCGCGCCGTCGACGTCATGGCGATCCGGCCTGTCGCGGTGCTCTATCGCGACTGGGTGCCCGAGAAGGCCCAGAAGAGCGTACGCAATCTTCTGGACAATCTCGGTGAGCCGGTGACGGCGATAAACGAGGTCTTCCAGGGCGATCCGAGTCGCGCCGGCGTCACCATGGCGCGCTTCCTGGTGAACTCGACGATCGGCCTCGCTGGTCTGTTCGACGTCGCCGCCATGATGGGCCTCGAACGCACCAAGACGGACGCTGGCCAGACGATCGGCATCTGGGCGGGCAAGGGCGTCGAGCCGGAGAATGGCGGCTTCTACCTCGTGCTGCCGCTCGCCGGACCGTCCAATGCGCGCGATGCGACGGGCCTGATGGTCGACTACGCGATCGATCCCTTCCAGATCCTGCCGATCGCCTTCAACTGGGACTGGTGGTACTACTCGCTGCCGCGCTACGGCCTGAACGTCATCGACTACCGTTCGCGCACCATGTTCGCGCTGGACGACATCGAGAAGAACAGCGTCGACTACTACGCCGCGCTGCGCTCCGCCTACACCCAGAACCGCGCCGACCTTATTCGCGCGAAGCGTGACAAGACCGACACCAAGGGCGAACTGGAGCGTCGCGACAATCTCGCGCTGGTGCGGTAAGAAACCTGCGGTAACAATTCGTCAAATTCCATCGAAGGAGCGACCGTTGCCGCTGCTCGCCTGTCGTCGCCTCGCTTTTCGTCTCGCCGCTGGCGCTGCCGTCGCGCTCGTCGCTGTGCCGGCCCTGGCCAACGACCCCGCGGCCGAACTGGTCTCCTCGACCGCTGCCCAGGCCATCGACATCATCAAGACCACGACCGGTGCGCAGCGCCAGGCGGCGATCCAGCGGGTCCTTCAGACCCGATTCGACCTGCCCTACATGGCGCAGACCGCTCTCGGGATCCATTGGGCCAAGGCGACGCCCGAGCAGCAGGCCCGCTTCGTGAAGGCGACCGAGACCGCCGAGGCCAAGGCCTACAGCGAGCGCTTCGGCCAGTATGCCGGCCAGACGCTCACCATCGGCAAGACCATCTCCCGGCCGAACGGCGTCTGGATCGTCGACAGCCGGCTCAACCAGACCAATGGCCAGCCGGTCAAGCTCGAATGGGAGGTCCGTCAGCTCCCGGCCGGGCTGCGCATCACCGACGTCAAGATCGAGGGCGTCAGCATGGTCATGACTAGACGTTCGGATTTCAATTCCTACATCCAGCAGAACGGCGGCAAGGTGCAGCCCTTGATCGACGAGCTCGAGGCCCGGGCGGCGCGGTGAATTGCAGCCGCAACGCGGCCGACGTAGATTAGCCGGTGGGAGGCGTATCGAACGGCCCGCCGTGAGACAGTAACGGCCGGCCGGAGGAGAGCGCCATATGGACAGCGCCGTCGCAAAGAACGCAGCGGAACCCCGCTCGGTGGACCCGGTTTGGAACAAGATCCGCGAGGCCGCGCAGACGGCTGCCGCGGCCGAACCGGTGCTGGCTGGCACCCTGCACGCCACCATCCTCAGCCAGAGCCGCTTCGAGGGCGCGCTGAGCTATCACTTGGCGCGGCTTGCCGGCACCACCGAGATGCCTGCCGCCCTCATTCGCCAGATCTTCGATGAGGCGCTGAATGCCGATCCGGCGATCGGACTGGCGGCGCGCGCCGACATCATGGCGGTGGCCGAGCGCGATCCCGCCTGCACGTCCCATCTCGATCCGCTGCTTTGGTTCAAGGGCTATCACGCGCTGCAGACGTCGCGTGTCGCCCATTGGCTGTGGCTGCAGGGCCGCCAGACGCTCGCGCATTTCCTGCAGAGCCGCGCCAGCGCCCTGTTCGGGCTCGACATCCATCCCGGTGCGCGCATCGGCAAGGGCATCTTCATCGACCATGGCACCGGCGTGGTGATCGGCGAGACCGCTGTCGTCGAGGACGGCGTGTCGATGCTGCACGGGGTGACCTTGGGCGGAACCGGCAAGGAACGTGGCGACCGCCATCCCAAGGTGCGGCGCGGCGTGCTTCTGGGCGCGGGCGCCAAGGTGCTGGGCAATATCGAGATCGGCGCCTGCGCCAAGATCGCGGCCGGCAGCGTGGTGCTCGAGCCGGTGCCCGCGGGCTGCACGGCGGCCGGCGTGCCGGCGCGCATCATCGGCTGCGTCGACGTGCCGGAACCCGCGCTGGAGATGGATCAGAGGATTTGACAGCTCACTTGGCGTTCGCGTCGACGGAGTGATGCAGCGCCTGGATCGACTTGATCAGCTTGTGCATCAGCACCTTCTGCTTGTCGTCGAGCTTGTCGTTGTCGTCGGTCTCCGCCTGCAATGACAGTTCCGCTTCCTCGAGGCGGCGGACGAAGGTCATTGCCTGCTCCGACTTCTCCTGCTCGGTGCCGGACAGCAGCTGGTACATGCCGAGATAGAGCGAGGCGAGGCTGCGATTCTGCAGTTCCGCGGTCAGCGGGTATTTGCTCTTGAACATGTTGTCCATGGCGGTCTTGGCTTCGCCGACCGTCTTGGCGCGGCGCAGGCCGTATTCCATCTGGTCGAGACGGTGCGTGATCTCGAAGCGATGCGTGGAAAGCTGCTGCCGGTTCTGTTGCGCGATCTCGTGACTGTGCTGGATGTTCTGCAGCAGCGCCGCGCCGCCGGTCAGGACGACCGACGACAGCAGCCACATGCCGACCGAACTGTTGAAGAAGTCGAAAATTCGCTTGCCGATGCCGACCTTCGGCGCCGGGGCCGGCGGGGGAGGGGGCGGCGGATTTTCCGTGTCCAGCCGTCTCCGCACTTCGTGCCGCAGCTGCTCCTCGGCCTCAATGATCTGGCGTTGGTCGTCAGTCAGCATGTCCGCTCCTTTCGGGCGGTCTTCTGCCACAGGCCAATAAAAACTGCATCAGCACTGTTATTATTGCATGAAAACCGTCCGATAATGCGGACTGGTGGTCCGTCATGGATGAGGCGACAGCACTGCTTGCACGCCGGTCGAGCGACGCAAGCAGAGGTATGATGGCGGCGGCAGCCCCCAGATATGGCCCCTCCTGGAGCATCAAAAGTCGCAATAAAAGAACCCCGGCATTGCTGGCGGGGCGCTGCCGATGCTGATTCGGATATGAACTATAGTTATTGACAAGCACGGTGGTTTTCAGTACCGTACGAGCGTCTGCCGCTCTATGCATCGTTTATCCGACACTTTGCCAGACCGCTCCCGCCCTGGAGCCGGTCATCCCGTCCGGCTGCCTTCAGCCGGACGGGATGAGTTTCCTGGGCCAGCCGCGCAAGGATGCAGTCCCGCGGCAGGCTGCAGAAAATGCAGAAAATGCAAGAAATCCAAAAGCCTGGTGGATTCAAGGGTTTGGCGGGCCTCAGCCGGCCTGCCAAAAATTAGCAGAAAATGCAGAAATTCACCGGCGAGCGACCGGGGCATCAAAGCCACTGTGACGAGCTGCTAGGGGCCGCCGAGATCGGGTGGCCGGCGGATCGGCCAGATCCTCGACATCGCCCAGCTCACGAGCAGCCCGACCAGGCAGCCAAAGACGACTTCGGCGACCTTGTGCAGCCCGTGCTCGACGCCGCTCAGCCTGGAATGCGTGGTGACGCCGGCGGCGATGACAATCGCCGCCGTGATCGGAGCCTGGCGCCACATCGTCTGGATGTGGACGACGTACGACGACAACAGGACCGTGACGGCGAGCGCGAAGGGCAGCATCCATTCGGCCGGGCCGCCGACCACGAGGAACAGCAGGCCGACCACGCCGCCCACCAGCACGTTGATCAGGCGGCTCCTGAACATGCGGGCCGCCTCGGTCACCTGCGGATCGGATGCCGCCACCATGGAGGCGATCGCCCAGATCGGGTTGGTGTCGGCGATGTGCGCCAGCGAATACCAGACGATCACGGTGGCGATGGCCACGTTGAGCGCAAACCTGATGCCGAGGATGTCCTGCGGCATCGTGAACGGCCATCGCATGCCTTTGCCGGTTTGCATCGTTGATTCCTCCCCACCCAATCATGCTCCTCTCGCCGCTAGGGGGAGAGGAACCTGAAGATGTGGGGAGGATAGATACGCCCCTAGTTCCTCACCAGCGGCTTGTACTTGATGCGATGCGGCTGGTCGGCGTCGGTGCCGAACCGGCGATGGCGGTCGGCCTCGTAGTCCTGGTAGTTGCCCTCGAACCATTCGACGTGGCTGTCGCCCTCGAAGGCCAGCATGTGGGTGGCGATGCGGTCGAGGAACCAGCGATCGTGGCTGATGATGACGGCGCAGCCCGCGAAGTCGACCAGTGCCTCTTCCAGGGCGCGCAGCGTGTCGACGTCGAGGTCGTTGGTCGGCTCGTCGAGCAGCAGCACGTTGGCGCCGCTCTTCAGCATCTTGGCGAGGTTGACGCGGTTGCGCTCGCCGCCGGAGAGCTGGCCCACCTTCTTCTGCTGGTCGGCGCCCTTGAAGTTGAACGAGCCGCAATAGGCGCGGCTGGAGACTTCGCGGTTGCCGAGCTTGATGATGTCGAGGCCGCCCGACAGCTCCTCCCACACCGACTTGTTGGGATCGAGCGTCTCGCGGCTCTGGTCGACATAGCCCAGCTTGACCGTGGGGCCGACGGAGAACGAACCGGAATCGGGCGTCTCCTGGCCGGTGATCATTTTGAACAGCGTGGTCTTGCCGGCACCGTTGGGACCGATCACGCCGACGATGCCGCCCGGCGGCAGGCTGAAGGTGAGGTTGTCGATCAGCAGCCGGTCGCCGAAGCCCTTGGAGATGCCCTCGGCCCTGATGACGTGGTCGCCCAGTCGCGGGCCGGCCGGGATGACGATCTGCGCCGTATCGAGCGTGGCCTTCTGTTCCTCCTCGACCATCTGGTTGTAGGCCGCGATGCGCGCCTTGCTCTTGGAGCGGCGAGCCTGCGGGCTCTGGCCCATCCATTCCAGCTCGCGCTGCAGGGTGCGGCGGCGCGTGTCGGCGGCCTTCTCCTCCTGCGCCAGCCGCTGCTCCTTCTGCTTCAGCCAGGACGAGTAGTTGCCTTCCCACGGGATGCCGGCGCCGCGGTCGAGCTCGAGGATCCAGCCCGCGACATTGTCGAGGAAGTAGCGGTCGTGGGTGACGGCCACGACGGTGCCCGGGAACTCGGCGAGATGGCGCTCCAGCCAGGCGACGGATTCGGCGTCGAGATGGTTGGTCGGCTCGTCGAGCAGCAGCAGGTCGGGCTTGCTGAGCAACAGGCGGCAGAGCGCGACGCGCCGCCGCTCGCCGCCCGACAGCTTCTCGACGTCGGGATCCGACGGCGGGCAGCGCAGGGCGTCCATGGCGTTCTCGTCCGTACGCTGGAGGTCCCAGCCG
>JAEZHS010000227.1 GCA_023436825.1 Pseudomonadota bacterium
GCATCAGGCCCTGCGCGACCAGCAGGTCGGGTGAGGGATGCGGTTCCCAGGGGGCGGTGTGATGCTCGCCGATCCAGCACTCGGCGAAGCCCAGCTCGTCGAGCCAGCGGATGACCTGCAGGTCCCACTCGTGCCCGTCCTTGAGCGGCCTCTCCGGTGGATGCGACGGCATCGTGAAATATCCGAATTGCATCGTTTCCTCCTGAGTTATTGTCTGAAGTCGACTACCATCGGCCGTCCGGCGCAAGGGGCCATGCTGCATGGCTGCCGCAGCAGCGGAAAGATGCGTTCGCGTGAAGGAATTCCAGGATGGCAAGGTCTCCACGGGCGGTGTTTGTGTGCTGTGACGGGCTCGGCCGCGACTGGGTGCGGCCCGAGACGACACCCGTGCTCGACGCGCTGCGCCGCGACAGCCTGTGGTGCGCCGACCATCGCGGGGTTTTCCCTTCGGTCACGCGCGTTTCGGCCGCTTCGATCGCGACCGGATGCCAGCCTGCGCGCCATGGCCTGCACGGCAACCGCATGGGGCTGTTCGAGGACGGGCGGATCGTCGTGCGCGACGTCGGCGCTCCCGACTTCCGCGACCACATGCGTCGCGCCACCGGCCGGACGTTGCATGTGCCGGCGCTCGCCGAGCGCGTCGCGGCCGATGGCGGCTTCATCGCCTTCTCGAACGTCTCGCCGGGCGCGGCCTATTTCCTCGACCCGGACAATTTCGGCCATGTCCATCACCGTTCGGGTTCGTGGGCGCCGGGCGGCAAGGCAATCGAAGCGATGGCGGTCACCCACGATGCGGCCGGCGACTGGGCGATGACCCAGCGCTTCTGCGCCGAGGTTCTGTCCGATGCCAAACCCGCGGTGGCGTTCCTGTGGCTGTGCGATCCCGACCACACGACGCACGGCGTGCCGCTCGGCTCGCCGGCTCATCTCGACGCCCTGGCCGGCGTCGAACGCTGCGTGGCAGAGGTGCGCCGTACCGTCGAGCGCCTGCGCGGCGAGGGCGAGGAGATCCTGCTGATGGTCGGCTCAGACCACGGGCATGAGACGATCGGGGACTCGGTCAGCATCGAGAGCTGGCTGTCGACGCACGGGCTCGAGCCGGAGCTCGCTGCCGGCGACGTGGCGGTGGCGGGGCAGGGCACGTCGGCGTTGCTCTATGCGACCGACCGCGGACGCGCCGGACTGCTCGGCGTGCTGGCCGACATGCGCCGCGAAGCCTGGGCGGACGATGTGGTGATGGGCGACGCCCTTGTGGCGAAGGGCTTTGCCGCGGTCGGCGGTGTGGTCGCCGCCGTCAACATGGCGCGCGACGGAGCGGCCAATCCTTACGGTGTGGCTGGCCGGCGCTGGGTGGCGAGCGAGGGCAAGCCAGTGCCGATCGGCAGCGGCCAGCACGGCGGCTGGGGTCCCGACGAGACACGGCCGTTTCTGATGGTCAATTACAGCCGGTCGTTGGGAGCGCTGCAGCAGGCCACGAGCCTCACCGACATCGCACCGACCATCTCGCGCTTCCTCGGACTGTCGCTCACGGGCTTCGACGGCTCGCCATTGCCACCGACCTGATTTGGTCATGCTCTTCCGGACCGCGCGGGTCCTCGCGCGCTCATGGTCTTCATTTTTGCTGGTAGCGCGCCACTCCGTGGCGCGTCTTGGTGGATCACACAGCTCATGAGCGCCACGGAGTGGCGCGCTACCAGCAATAAGAGCAGCGCGACTCGCGAAGCATGAGCACGCGAGGTCGCGCGCGGTCCGGAAGAGGAGCCAAATGACCGACGACGTCCTGATCCTGACCGATCCCGGCTCGCCATTCTGGCCGAGGCAGGAGGGCAACGACTTCCTGCCGCTGACGGCGCCGCTGCCCGGCGAGACCGTAACTGACACTGGCGCCGCCGAGTTGACCCGCTCGGGGCAACTCGCCTCACCCCAGTAGCAGCCACACACCGGTCGCGATCAACGCTGCGATCCAAATGAGGTCCAGGTTGAGCCAGGCTTTGCGCAGGATGGCGAGCCCGACCCACTCGTAGACCGTGACGGCGATTGCCGAGGTCACCGCCAGCATCGCCAGTGTGTGCGCGCCAAGACCCAGCAACGCCAGCGTGAACGGGTCGCCGGCGCTCGCTGCGGTGTCGCCGGGAAAGCACAGGGGCATCAGCACGGGCCATAGCATGAGGCCGGCTCCGTGCGCCGTGGCCATCAGGAACGACCACAGGCAGAGGCCGGCCATGCCGGTCTGCATGCCGACACGCACGCGATGCCGCGACCCGTAGCGCCAATGCCAGAGCGCCCAGGCGATGAGGACGAGTCCGGCTACGAGCCGCACGGCATGCGGCTGCACCATGACGCCGGCCCAGACGAACAGGCCGGCGACGATGGCGACCGAAAGCGCATGCCCCACGGCGATCGGCAGCAGTGACAGCCAGACCACGCGACGATCCCGGCGATGCAGGCCGAGCGCCACGGCGAAGAGCCAGCCCATGGCCGGGTTGAGGCCGTGGAAGGCGCCCAGCGCGGCGAGCGCGAGCCAGGGCCAGGCGATCACGGATAGCAGTACGAATCCGACGAGCAGTCTCCGCCTTCGAGGCGCACTTGGTGCGGGCGGTGCGACTTGGGCCACTTGACGAAGAATTTCGGGTCGAAGGCGATGCCGCCGGAGGGTGCCGCGTCGAGCTTGACCATCCAGCCTTCGATCCCGTCGGCATAGAACTGCGGATCGATGGCGCCGTAGAGCGAGTTGGTGAAGTAGACGCGCTTGCCGTCGCGGCTGATCTCCACCATCTGCGGACCGCCGCTGAGCGGACCGTTGCCGGCGGGATGCGCCGCACGCGAAACGATGCCGCCGATCCGCACCTTGCCGGTGAGCTTAGGGTTCATCGGATCGGAGACGTCGTATTGCTGCAGGTCGCCGGTACCCCAGCAGGCGACGTAGAGGAACTTGTCGTCCATCGACAGGTCGATGTCGGTGACCAGCGGCGGACAGGCCTTGAAGCCCTTCAGCAGCGGCGGCAGATCGTCCTCGCTCGCCGGCTCGGCCGGGATCTCGATCACCTTCCTGACGGCCCATTTGTCGCCATCGCGATACCAGGTCCAGATCGACGACGACAGATTCTCCAGGCTGACGACGCAGTTGACGAAGCCGTAGGCCTTGGTCGGATCGTGCGCCGGCCTCAGCTCGAAGACGAGCTGGTATTTGTCGCCGAAGTCGATTGTCTGCAGGTGCTTGCGCTTGTGCAGGTCCCAGAAGTGCAGGCGCCTGCCGTACTTGGCGCCGAGCAGCACTTCGGGTATCAGCCCGCCCTCGAACGTATCGGGCGTGCCCCATTCACTGGTGACCATTGTGTCGTGGCCGAGATGCCACCAGGCATCGTAGGCGAAATGCTGCGGGCCGCGATCCATCTCCCACTGGCCACGCACGTCGAAGCTCTCATGGTCCATCATGAAGATGCCGCCCGGCCCTTTGCCCTCGCGGTTGCCGAGGGCGGCCACATAGATGCCTTCGGGGCCGCAATGCACCGTGTGCGGTCGCGTGTAGCCCGCGCGCTCGGCGACTTCGGCCGGCTCGATCACCTTGACGATCGAGGGTTTGCGCGGATCGGGCTTGGTGTCGAGTATGTGGATGCGCGAGGAGCGCAGGCCCGGCACCACGAGATAACGGCGCTCGACATGGGGATGCGGGGCGTTCGGACACAAGCAGGACGAGCATGCGTTCCAGCCGAAGTGATGCAGCTCGTCGCCGGTGTTGGGCATTTCCGTGGTGCCGACGATCTTCGAATAGCTGCCCGAGCCGGGGTCGACGTCGACGACGGCGATTGCGTCCGGCACCTTGCGATCAGGATCGAAGGCGGCGACGTAAGCCAGTGTCTCCGGCGCGGCCTTCATCGCCATGCGGGGCGACGGATAGAAACTCTGGTCGGGAGTCCATGTGGCCATGACGATCCTCCTTTGAGTAAAGGGAAACCGACTAGCCGGCCGGCGCGACCTCATTCCGAGAAGGCCCGCTTGGGCCGCAGAAGGACGCGATGATGAACTTTCAGCGGAAGCGAGCACCGGTAGCCGGCCGCTCCGCGTAGTCTGGGAGTCTGGCACGGCATCGGCAATCGCTTTTGCGACGATGTCCCCGGTCCGTCACCGGGGGTGGCGCGCTCGCGCAGGATGCGATGGCGCCGAGCCGAAGGGGGAGAGCATGACCGTCGATGTCCTGATCCTGATCGACCAGCAGAAAGCGATGCGGCATCCCAAGTGGGGACCGCGCAACAACCCGGGCGCGGAGCAGAACATCGCTCGTCTTCTGGCAGCGTGGCGCGCGCGCAAGCAGCCAGTCATCCACGTGAAGCACGATTCGCCTCGCCCGATTCGCCGTTCCGGCCGGGGCAGCAGGGCAACGACTTCCTGCCGCTGACCGCGCCGCTGCCGAGCGAAACCGTGGTCGCCAAGAAGGTGCACAGCGCCTTCATCGGCACCGACCTCGTCGCCTGGTTGGAGGCGATGGGCGGCCGCCGCTCGTAATCTGCGGCGTGCTGCTCGCCAACTCCGTCGAAGCGAGGTCCGCAACGCCGCCAATCTCGGCTTCAGCGTGCGCCTGCCGGCCGATACCTGCTGGTCGTGCGACAAGCGCGACCTGACTGGCCGGCTGTGGCCCGCCGAGGATGTGCATCAGCTCACGCTTGCGCTGCTGGACGGTGAGTACGCCTCGGTAACAACGTCCGACGCACTTTTGGCACGGTGAGTCTACTGGCGCAGCTAGTCATCTAACGATGGAAGACTACCGGTCTATTGGACTGATTTCGAGAAAGGCCAATTTCTCATCACTTAGGTTTTGCGATCTTTGGAGATCGTTGACCTCGAGAAAGTCTGTGAGAAGGCGTACTATCGCATCCCGTTTGCAGTTGTTGGCCTGTGATCTCAAGACGTCAATGTTTGTGGCGACCCGATAGGAGTCGGTGAAGGCAGATAGCTTCGCGTTTAACGACTGAAGAGCTCTAGCGAGAGTACGCCATTCCGTCCGACAAGTGCCAAAGGATCGAAATGGCGCGCAAAGTTGGACAACTCGCTCTAATGCTCGCGGCGGTACGATAACTCTATGAGTGTTGCCTTTAGGTGCGATGTCGAAGTCCAAAAACTCAATTGGGAGGCCTGGAGTGCAGATCATTGTTTTGGACTCGGGCCCGATCGAGGGGACAGTGAGACTCGTTCCTCAAGAAGTTGAGTAACTAAACTTAGGGCCACTCTGCACTGAATATCACTGTCGCAGAATATGACGAAGTCATCAGCGTAACGGACCATTCTGAGCTTGGCCCGGATTATTCCTTCGTCAAACTTGTCACCCTGGAACTGCTGCAGTCGCTGCAGCCGGCGAACCTCGCGCGGCGCGAGGCCGACCTGGCGCTGCGCCATCAGCCGCCCAAGAGCGGCGACTACTACGTCGCCAAGCTCGGCACTTTCGCTGTCGCTGTGTACCGGCGCCGTGGCGAGCAGGCCGACGCCTGGGTGGCCTATAGCGAGGAGCAATCCCAGGGCCGGTCGCACGATCCCGCACGCTGGGTACAGCGACGGGTGGAGGAGACCAAGGGCACTGTGGCGCTGCGTGCGCCATCACTGCTGATGCATGCCGAAGCCATCCGTGCCGGAACCGGCCGCGGCGTGCTGCCGTGCTACATCGGCGACGCCCATCCCGTTCTCGAACGGCTGACGGCGCCGATCCCCGAGCTTGCCGCGACCTACTGGATGGTCGTCCATCGCGACCTGCGTCGCGCGCCGTGCGTGCGCGCGGCGATCGACTGGGTACGGGAGGCCTTCGCCGAGCAGCGCGATGTGATTGCCGGGAATGCTTAAAGCACTGCTCATGTCCCACCGCTTGTCGCCTGTCCTGAGCCGTGCCACGCTGGCCTCATAAGCGACGAGGGTGGCCGTGCAGATCAAGCCTCTGAGTTCGCACACGGGCGCCGAGGTGCTGGGCATCGACCTCACCCGGCCGGTCGACGAAGCGGATCGTGCCGCGATGAACCGCGCCTTCGTCGAGCGCAGCGTGCTGGTGATCCGCGACCAGACCCTGACGCCGCCGCAGGTGGCCGAGGCGGTCGGCCTGTTCGGCATGATCTTCCCGCAGCAGAACACGAAGTTCGCGATCCCGGACTGCCCGCAGATCCACTACGTCTCCAACCAGGACAGTTTTCCCGACGGGCGCCGCTACATTCCCGGCGACGGCTGGCATACCGACCATTCGAACGCCGTGCGGCCGCCCAAGGCCACGGTGCTGCACGCCGTGCAGCTGCCCGACAAGGGCGGCGACACGCAGTACGCCAACATGGCCGCGGCCTATGCCGCCCTGCCGTCCGCCACCAGGGAGCGCATCGCGCCGTTGATGGGCATCCACGTCTATCAGAGCAGCCACAGCGCGCGAAAGCTCATGACGCTGAACGAGACCGACAAGGAGCGCGTGCCCAACGCCGTGCTGCATCCCCTGGTGCGCACCCATCCGGAGAGTGGCGCGAAATCGATCTACCTCAATCCGATTCGCGTCGAAGGCATTTTGGGCCTCGACCACAAGGAGGCCCTGCCGCTGCTTGAGGAGCTTCTGGAACATGGCACGCAGGAGCGCTTCCAATACCGCCACGCCTGGAAGCCGGGCGATCTCGTGATGTGGGACAATCGTTGCCTGCTGCACAAGGCCAACGGTGACTACGACATGGGCCAGGTGCGCTATCTCTATCGCGTCATGCTGCAAGGCGACGTGCCGCGATGATGGTCGCGGCCGGGGAGCGGAAGGCCATGTGGCGGCGGCGTATTGCATCTTGAGGTGCTGCAACCTTCGACAGGGGCACCTCGCAGAGCATCGTGATCGATTCCGGATGCGTGTTTCGTAGCGCCGCACGCGCCCGTCGCGAGACCCGGGGCAACAGGAGGTGCCGATGCAGACCATGGTCGAAGACCGCCGCTTGCCGGTCGACATCGATGCCCAGCCGGTGGTCCAGGCGGCCGCCGCGCTCAAGCCGACATTGCGGCGCTACCAGGACGAGATCGAGCGCGAGCAGCGACTGTCGCCCGAGCTGGTCGAGCAAATGCATGCGGCGGGTTTTTACCGCCTCCTGCTGCCGCGGTCGCTCGGCGGCCTGCAGGCCGATCCGCTGACCTACATCCGCGTCGTCGAGCACCTGGCCGAAGGCGCGGGCTCGGTCGGCTGGAACGTCGCCAACAACGGCGTCGGCTCGTTGGTCACGCTTGGCCTTCCAAACGACGGCGTGCAGGAGATCTATCCCAAGGGCCATCGTACCGTGATTGCCGGCACTGCGGTGCAGGGCGGCGGCCAGGCAGTGCCGGTCGAGGGTGGCTATCGCGTCAGCGGGCGCTGGACCTTCGGCAGCGGCTGTCATGAAGCGGCCTGGATGCTCGGCAGCTTCCAGATTCTCGACGACGGCCAGCCGCGCCGCCGCGACGACGGCGGCATGTTCTGGCGCGGCCTGTTTCCGCGCGCCGAGGTCGAGGTCATTCCCGGGAGCTGGGAGGTGAGCGGGCTGCGCGGCACCGGGAGCTTCGATTGGACGGTGACGGACTTCTTTCTGCCGGAGCGGCGCACGATGGTTCATGCCGGCGTACCGCTCGACAACCAGTGGGGGCATTGGCCGGGCCTCACTTACGCCCTGCCGGCACAGGCCTGGGTCGGGCCGCACCAATGCGCGGTGATCACCGGGCTGGCGCGCGCCGGCATCAACGCGCTCGTTGAGCTCGCCGGCGAGAAGACGCCGCGCGGACGCACGGGCAGGCTGTGCGACAATCCGCAGGTGCAGGACGCGGTCGGGCGCGCCGATGCGATCCTCAATTCCGGACGCATCTATCGCAATGCGATGATCGTGGAGCTGTGGAATGCACTCGCCGACGGCCGCGAGACCACGCTCGAGCAGCGTGCCCGTTGCCGGCTCGCCGCGGTGCATGCGGGCGACTGCGCACGTCAGGCCATGGACCTGATGTTCCGGCACGGCGGAAGCACCTCGTTCAAGACCGAGAGTCGCCTGGCCGAAGTGTGGCGCGACCTGCAGGTGGTCGGGCAGGCGGCGACGCTCGCTCCGGAGTGGTATCCGATCGGCGGCCGCGCCTTCCTCGGCCTCGACCCCGGCCCGCGGCTACGCTAGAGCGGAATGGGATGAGATGGAACCGCATGCGGTTCGATCTCATCCCATTCGCGCGCGCGGAGAGGGTGCCGTCGCGAAAATGGGATCGGTTTGCCGTGCCGTTTTTGGCTTGCTACTTGATAAGCAAATTAGGATAGTCGCGGTACCCCCGTAAGAGGGCCCCAACGAAGCTGGGAGGAAACGGCGACATGACGAGCTTCCGCTCCGCGAGGGCGCCATGGTTGATTGAGTTGCTTGCGGCCGCGGCGGTCCTTGGTGGCGCCCTGACCGCGCCCGCGCTGGCCAAAGAACCGAAGCGCGGCGGCACCCTGACGGTCGGCCTCGCGCAGGATCCGCCGATCGTCGATCCGATCCGCACCGGCAGCTTCACGGAGCGCCAATTCGCCATCGGCATCTACGAAAGCCTGTTCGATATCAACGCCAAGGGCGAGGCTGTGCCTTTCCTGGCCGAGAGCTTCACGGTCTCTGACGACGTGAAGACCTATCGCGTCAAGCTGCGTGCCAACGTGAAGTTCCACGACGGCACGCCGCTCGACGCTGCGGCGGTCATCGCGAACTTCGATCGCACGCGCAATCCTGCCAACGGCTGCCGCTGCCTATCCTTCCTGCAGGACGTCGTCGACGTGAAGGAGATCGATCCCCTGACAGTCGAGTTCGTGCTGAAGACCGCCAACGCGGCATTTCCGACGATCCTGGCCGACGCTCCCGGGATCATGGTGTCGCCGACTGCGTTCAAGGCCGATCCGAAGGGGATCGGCACGAACCCCGTCGGGACCGGGCCGTTCAAGTTCGTCGAATGGATTCGCGGCAGCCGCTTCGTGATGACGCGAAACACCGACTATTGGCGCCCGGGACTGCCCTATCTCGACCAGGTGGTGCTGCGTGGCATCCAGAACACCGAAACGCTGCAGGCGGCATTCCTGTCGGGGCAGACCGACATCATCATTCAGCCGTCCTTCCAGTTCGTCGCGCAGATGAAGAAGGACAAGAAATACGTCGTCCTGCAGCCCGGCGGCTTCGGCTACGACGGTGTCTACATGAACCTGCAAGAACCGCCGTTCGATGATCAGCGCGTGCGGCAGGCGATCGCGCAGTCGATGGATCGCGAGCTGTTGCGCAAGACCCTGATGTTCGGCGTCCCGCAGCTCGGCTACAGCCCCTTCGGGCCGGGCATGACAGCGGTGTTCCAGTCGGTGCCCAACTATCCGAAGTACGATCCCGCCAAGGCGAAGGAACTGCTCGCCGCCTACGGCAAGCCGGTGTCCTTCACCCTGCAGTACAACAACTCGCCGGCCACCCAGCGCTTGGCGCAGTCGCTGCAGGAGATGTGGGGCAAGGTCGGCATGAAGGTCGACCTGCAGCCGGTCGACCAGAACCGCATCGTACAGAACATGTCGTCCAAGCAGTTCGTGGCGTCGCTCTACCGCTTCACCGGCCGGGCCGACCCGCACATCAACACCTATGCCTTCTTCCACTCGCAGTTCGCCGACGTCACGCCCTCGTCCAACTACGGGCACTACAAGAATCCCAAGTTGGACGAGTTGCTGGACAAGGGCGTCGCCACCGTCGATCCCGCCAAGCGCAAGGAGATCTACGGCGAGGTGTCGAAGATTCTGGCCGAGGACCTGCCCTACGCCTACCTCTTCTACGTCGCCGACAGCATCGTCATGACGCAGCGTGTGAAAGGGTTCGCCGAAGTGCCCGATGGCCTGGTCCGTTTCGGCGGCATTTGGCTCCAATAGGCGATGCTCTCACGCCTGCTATGGGGCATCGCCGGTGTAGTCGCGACGCTCCTTGCCGTTTCGGTGGTCAGTTTCCTGCTGGTGGCGCTGCTGCCGGGCGACCTGGCACTGTTGATCCTGGCCGATGCGGCGACGCCCGAGCGTGTCGCCAACCTCAGGGCCCAGCTTGGTCTCGATCAGCCGCTGGCCGTGCGCTACCTGTGGTGGCTCGGCAACGTGCTGAGCGGCGATTTCGGCCGCGGGATCCATTCCGGCCAGCCGACGCTCGACGTTATCCTGTCGCGCCTCCCGGTGACGCTCGAGCTCATCCTGCTGACACAGGTCGTGGCGCTGAGCGTCGCGATCCCGCTCGGCATCTGGAGCGCGTATCGGCGTGGCAGCACCATCGACACCGCGACGCTCGTCGGCTCGCTCTGCCTGTTGTCGACGCCGGCATTCGTCATCGGGCTCGTCCTGATCTATTTCTTCGCCCTCAATCTGCAGTGGCTGCCGGCCACCGGCTTCGTGTCACTGCGCGAAAGCCTTGGGGGCAACCTCGAGAGCATGATCCTGCCGGTCGTCTCGCTGGCGTTGATCGAGGTACCGGTCTACCTCCGCCTGCTTCGCAGCGAAATGATCGGGACCTTGCAGCAGAACTTCATCGCGCTGGCGCGCGGCATGGGCGTGCCGACGTGGCGGATCCTTGTCGAGAATGCGCTTCGGCCGTCATCGCTCAACCTGATCACCGTTGTCGGCATCAACATGGGCCGTCTGATGGGTGGCGCCATCATCGTCGAGCAGATGTTCGCCCTGCCCGGAGTCGGCCAGCTCCTGGTCGAATCGATCTACCAGCAGGAATACCTGATGACGCAGGGCATCGTGCTGTTCGTGGCGACGATGTTCATCGCCATCAACTTGATTACGGACCTGGTCTATGCGCTGGTCGATCCTCGGCTGCAGCGCGGAGGCGAGCGCTGATCGTGCCGCGCCTTCCTCTCCGAGTCGTGCTGGCGCTGGTGTGGCTCGTCCTGGTCGTCACTGCGGCGGCGACGGCCGACTGGCTGCCCATCGCGGATCCAACGCGCCAGAGCTTGCTGGAGATGCTGGCGGCGCCGTCGGCAGAGCACTGGTTCGGCGCCGACTCGCTCGGGCGCGACATCTTCTCGCGGACCATCCATGGCTTCCGGGTCACCCTGGCCGTCAGCCTGGGCTCGGTCGCGCTCGGGCTGTTGTGCGGCGGCGCACTGGGCATCGTCGCCGGCTACTTCCAGGGCGTCGCCGAGCGCGCGATCCTGATGGGCGTCAACGTCCTGCTGGCCTTCCCGCCGCTTGTCCTGATCATCGCCATGGTCGCCTATCCCGGCCAGCCGTTGCTCAAGGTGATCATTGCCCTCGGCATCGTGTTCATGCCCGCGGTGACGCGAATCGCGCGCGCCAACACCCTGGTCTACAGGGAGCGTGAGTTCATGATTGCGGCCCGCGCCGTGGGCATGGGCGACGCGCGGCTGATCGTGCGCGAATTGCTGCCCAATCTGGTGCCGGCCCTGCTGGCCTACAGCCTGCTGTTGGTCGCCGTGGCGGCGCTGGCTGAAGCGGGCCTCAGCTTCCTCGGCCTCAGCGTGCCGCCGCCGACGCCGACCCTTGGCCAGATGATGGCCTCGGAGCAGTCCAATGTGCTCGAAGCGCCGCATGCCGTGTTCTTTCCCGCCGGCATGCTGTTCCTGACGATCTTCGCCCTCAACGTGGTTGGCGAGGAGGTCCAGCGCCGCATCGACCGCCGGGCGAGGGCGGCATGAGCGATCCGCTCCTCGAGGTGGACGGGCTCAAGACCTGGTTCGCGCTGCCGCACGGCAACTTGCGCGCAGTCGACGGCGTGTCCTTCAGGCTCGAGGCCGGTCGAACACTGGGCGTGGTGGGCGAGTCGGGATCGGGCAAGTCGGTGCTGGCCCGCAGCATCATCGGTCTGCTGCCGGCGAACCTCGCGCGACACCCCGCAGGCCGCATCCTGTTCGCCGGTCGTGACCTCAGGCAGCTGACGGAAAGCAAGATGCGCGGTATCCGCGGCCGCGAGATCGCCATGATCTTCCAGGACCCGCTGACGTCACTCAACCCCGTGATGACAATCGGCCGGCAGATCGTGCAGGTCCTGCGGCAGCACACCGACCTTACGCCGGCGGAGGCGAGACTGCGGGCAGTCGAATTGCTGGCTGAAGTCGGTATTCCCGATCCGGCCCGACGAGTCCAGGAGTATGCGCATCGGATGTCGGGTGGGATGCGGCAGCGCGTGGTGATCGCCATCGCGCTCGCCTGCAATCCGCGGCTGCTGATCGCCGACGAACCGACCACCGCACTCGACGTCACCGTGCAAGCCCAGATCCTCGATCTGCTGCGGCGCCTGCAGGACAAGCACGGCATGGCCATGATCCTGATCACGCACAATCTCGGCGTCGTGGCCGAGATGTGCGACGATGTCGCGGTCATGTACGCCGGCCGCATGGTCGAGCAGGGGAGTGCCGCCGACATCCTGACGGCGCCGCGCATGCGCTACACCGAGGCGCTGCTGCAATCGATGCCGCGGCTGGAGAATCCGAGCCACGTCCGGCTGCCCGTCATTCCCGGCCAGCCGCCGAACCTCGTCGCGCCGCCCGAAGGCTGCCGGTTTGCGCCGCGTTGCGGCCACAGCCTCGCCGAGTGCCGTTCGCAGGAGCCATCGGAAAGGAAGATCGGCGTGGGCCATCGATTCGCATGCTGGAACCCGGTAGAGGAAGCGACCGATGGCCGGTAGCGGAACCGCACATTTGCGGCCGGACGCCTTTCTATCCGCCACCAACCTGGTCAGGACTTTCGCGGCGACAGGCGGCCGCCGCGTCCAGGCGCTGTCCGATGTCTCGCTCGACATCGTGAAAGGCGAGACGCTGGGTGTGGTGGGTGAGTCGGGATCGGGCAAATCGACCCTGGCGCGCGCCGTTCTCGCGCTGCCCAAGCCCGACAGCGGCGCGGTGCAATTCGAGGGCAAAGCTCTTTTCGAGCAGAAGGCCGCAGCGTTGAGAGCGCTGCGCCAGCGCATGCAGATGGTGTTCCAGGATCCACTGTCCTCGCTCAATCCCGCGCATCGGATCTTCGACATTGTCGAGATGCCGCTGCTGGTCGCCGACCGTGGCAACGCTGCAGAACGCCGGCACATCGTCGGCGACACGCTGCGCAGCGTCGGGCTCGATATCGAGGTCGTGGGCGACCGGCGACCCTACGAGCTTTCCGGAGGCCAGTGCCAGCGGGTCAGTATCGCGCGTGCCCTCGTCCTGCAGCCCAGCCTGCTGGTGTGCGACGAACCCGTATCCGCGCTCGATGTGTCGGTCCAGGCACAGGTGCTGAACCTGCTCGAGGACGCCAAGGCCGCATTTTCGCTCACCATGCTGTTCATCTCGCACGATCTCGGTGTCGTGAAAGGAATCAGCGACCGCGTGATGGTGATGTATCTCGGCAAACTCTGCGAGATCGCACCGACCGATTCCCTCTATGGAGCGCCGAACCATCCTTACACGGCAACGTTGCTTGCGTCCGTGCCCTCGCTGGTGCCGAGGCGACGTGAGGACCGCAGGCCTGTGGCGCGCGGCGAGACGCCGTCACCCATGGACGTTCCCTCCGGCTGCCGCTTCCGTACGCGATGCCCCGCGGCCACGGAGCGCTGCGCGCGGGAAGAACCGCAGATCCGGCCGGCCGGTCCGCCGGGCCATTACGTCGCTTGCCATCATCCGCTCGCCACGCCAACCGCGGCGTCAAACTAGGACGTCGTCGGCCCTCAGTTCGGCGATCTGGCCGGCATCGTAGCCGCAGAGATCGCGGAGGATTTCCTCGGTGTGTTCACCGATGCGCGGGCCGCGGCGCGTCGGCTGCTCGGTCGTCCGGCCGAGGCGATAGCGCGGGCCTTCGATGATCGCTTCGCCCACCACCGGGTCGTCGATCCGGCGATAGTGCGCGGCGAGCAGCTCGGCATCGCGCGCGAGGTCGCTGGAGTTGCTGACGACGTGAGCGGGCACTCCTGCTGCCTGCAGCAAGCGCTCGAGCTCGTCCGCTTGCCGCGGAGAGGCCCATGTCGAGATCGCCTCGTCGAGATTCGCACGCTGGCGCAGCCGGCCGATCAGCGTGTCGAACGAGGAGCCGAGCAACGCACCGCCGACGATCGTGCGCAACGCCCGCCAGGCGCCGTCGTCGGAGCCGTCGATGGCGATCCACCGATCCCGCCCAGCGCACGGGAAGATACCGTGAGGCGCCTTGAGCGGCGAGCCCGCATGGCCGCGACGCTCCGGCACCGTGCCGTTCGCGGCATACTGGTACCAGGCTGGCGACAGGAATTGCAGGCCGGCCTCCGCCTGGGCGACGTCGATGTGGCAGCCCTCGCCGGTCGTCCGACGGCGATGCAACGCGGCGAGAATGCTGGGCACGATGAAGCGCGGCGCGATGCCATCGGTCCACGGACCATAGGTCCCGCACGGGGGGTAGCCGGGCCAGCCAAGCAGCAGGCTTGCCCCCGACATGGAGGCGCCCATGGTGCCGACGCCGCTGGTGCCCCGTGCATGGGGTCCGGTCTGGCCGAGCAGGCTGGTCGATGCGACGATGAGCCTGGGGTTGCGTGCCCGCAATACCGGATAGGCGAGATCTAGATCATCGAGCACGCCCGGGCTGAAGCTTTCAATCAGGACGTCGGCCCACTCGACGAGGCGCAGGATCGCTTCGCGACCGCGTGGATGCTTTATGTCGACCGTGAGGCTGCGCTTGCCGGCGTTTAGATTATGGTAGCTGATCGATCGTTCGAGCCCCGGCTTGGCGTCCTTGAACGGCCCCAGGGTCCGCAGGGGATCGACGCGGCGCGAGCTCTCGAGCTTGACCACATCGGCGCCCAGGTCGGCGAGATAGCGGCCCGTCACGGGGCCAACCATCACCCAACCCATATCGAGTACGCGCAAGCCGGCGAGAGGTCCGTTCATCGTGTCCTCAGATGATGCCGTTGACGAACAGCGCCTGCACTTCGGCGGGCGAGAGCCCGAGTTCAGTCTCGAGAATCTCGCGGGTGTGCTGGGACAAGGCCGGCGCGGGACGCCGCACCTCGATCGTATAGTTCGAGAACTGCGCGAAGCGAGCCGGATCGGCCACGGTCCGGCCACCCGCCGCGACGGCGATCGGCCGCGACCACAGCCCGCGCTCGCGATATTGCGGCGAGCGATCGATGTCGCGCATGTCGAACAGCGGAGCGGCGAGCAGGCCACGCGCGCGGGCTTCCGCGCCGAAGGCGTCCTTGGTATGGCGCGCGCAGAGGGCGGCGATGGCAGCGACAGCGGCCCGCACGTCCTCGGCCGTCAGGCTGCCCTTCTCGGCCTGCTGGGGAGCGGTCGACCAGTCGACGGACCCGAGCCGCGCCTCGAGGCAACCCACCTCGATGGCCCATTGCATCAAACGCTGGGTCAGCCGCCCGAATGCCTGGCCGAAGGCGAACGACACCAGCACGAAGCCGTCCTGGCAAGCGAAGATGCTGGGCAAGCCGACCCCCGCGAGTTGCGCCCGGGCCGGCACGCGCTGCAGTTCGGGATTGTTGGCTGGCACGACAATGGGGACGCTCAGCGCACTCATCATGCCGGCAAGCCGCGCCGGAACTTCGATCTCCTGGCCGAGACCATCGGCATCGCGTGCAGCGAGAGCGGCGAGGGACGCGATCGCGGCCTCCGCTCCCGCCTCCATGATCGATTGCGGGAACGGGTAGAAGAGTGGCGGCCGTTCCGGTGTGCCGGTGATGCCGGGCACGCCGGTGGCCGCTGTGACGATGAGGTCGGAGGCGAGATAGTGGCTCTTGGGACCGGTCGACAGGAACGGCGTGATGCGGCAGCGCACCGTCGAGGTGGGAAAGGCGACGTCGATTCGCGGGGCGCTGGCGGATCGCCCGGCTGCCTCCAGCACCAGGGCAGCCGTGCGGCCAAGCTCAGCCAAGAGCACACGGCCATCAGGCTGGGCGAGATCGAGCGTGATGCCGCGCTTGCCGCGATTGAGGGCATGCCAGGTCAGGCTGCGCTCGAGGCCCGGTTCGTCGTCGAGGAAGGGATCCAGGCGACGGCCCGCCGCGCCGCCGGTTGGCTCGACGACGATCACGTCTGCACCGAGATCGCTCAGGATCCGGCCCGCCATCATCGTTTCAGGCGCGGAGAGCTCGATGACCTTGATGTCGTGCAGCATGCGCGCCGTCCCGCTAGGGCCTCTGCAGGACGTGCACCACGCAGACGGCCCCGACACCGACCATGTGGGCAAGCCCGGTCCTGGCGCCCTTGTGCTGGCGGGCGCCGGCTTCACCGCGCAGTTGCAGAGTGATCTCGCCGATCTGGCCGACGCCGGTCGGGCCGATGGGATGGCCCATGGCTATCAAGCCGCCCGATGTGCTCACGGCCATCTGTCCGCCGATGTCGAAGGCGCCTTCCTTCAGGAGATGGATCGCCTGGCCGGGCTGGCAGACCCCCATCGCCTCGACATAATGCAATTCCTCGACCGTAAACGCGTCGTGCAGTTCCAGCACGTCGACGTCCTTGGGCGCGAGACTGGCCTGCTTCAGCGCGTCGGCGATCGTGTCCTTGGTGATCGCGGCATCAGCAGTCGCATGCGCGCCGGCGCCTTCGCTCGATGCGGCCGATGCCGTGATCCGGATGGCGCGGCTGGGATCGATATTCAGACGCTTGATGGCGTCTTCCGACGCGATGATGACCGCCGCCGCGCCCTCGCCGACAGGGCAGCATTGCAATGTCGTCAGCGTGCCCGACACCGGCTTGCCCGCCAGAATTTCGTCGAGCGTGCGCACTTGCTGCCGATGGGCGTTGGGATTGAGCGCGCCGTTGCGATGGTTCTTGACGGCGACCAGGGCGACGTCCTCGGGCTTGACGCCATGTTTGTGCGCGTATTCGTTGGTCAGCAGTGCAAAATGCGTGAAGGGCACGATGGCGTCGTCGGCGAGATTGACGATGCCGGTCTTCGTCCATGCCCGCTGCGTCGGCCCTGGCTTGTCGATACCGAGAGCCAAGGAGACATCGGCCAGGCCGGCAGCAACCTCGATGCAGGCATGCCGGAAAGCGGAGGAGCCGGACGCCGATGCGTTCTCGATGTGCACCAACGGCCGTCCGGTGGCGCCGAGATGCTTCAGCATGGCGCGACCCGCCGCCATGCCGAGGAGGCCCGTGCCGATGTATGAGGACTCGACGTCGGGCCAGGCGATGCCGGCGTCGGTCAGTGCCTGCCGGATCGCCGGCAGGCCCAGCATCACATAGGGCGTCTCGCTGAGCGGTTGATAGCGATGCCAGCCGACGCCGACGACGTAGATGGGACGAAGGTCCTTGAGAAACTTGGCCATGGTGGTCTGGTCCGGCAGTTGATCAGAAAGCTGACGTGAAACGGAGATCGAGGATCGGCTCCGCGCCGGTTGCGACGGAGACCAGCCGGCTCACCATGCGTTGCCCCGGTTTCAATGCGCGTTCGTCGACATCGACCAGCAACGTGCGCACCGTCGGGCCGTCGTCGAGCTTGATCGAGCCGATGGTGAACGGCGCGGTGTGCGGCGCCACGTCGGTCCTTCCTGTCGGAGTCCGCGCAGCGGCATGTATGTGGACCGTCGCCGACGCGATCAGCGTACCGCAGCCGCTGAGGGCTTGCGGCTGCAGGGCATCGCCGCTACGCCCGCACACTTCGCAGCCATATGATTGCAAGGGAAAGAAGACATAGCCGCACTGGCACCTGCCGCCCTTGAGGGAAGGGTGGTTCGGGAAGGCAGGCGTGCCTTCGGCGCCATACAGGCCGGGCTTGAGAATTTCCGCGTCGCTCATTCATTTCCTCCGGCCGACTTTTGGCTTGCTGACTAATAAGCAAGCATATACGTTGAAGCGAAGCAAGCCCGGCGAGAGGCTTGATCAGCAATTGGAGGTCGACGCCATGCGCCGAACCGGCAGCGCGAAATCGGGCAGGGTGAGTGGGGCTGCCAGCCAAGCATCGCAGGAGGCGGAAGCACCGATGGGCATTCGCGCTGAGCGCCGCGCCGAGGCCGAGCGCCGCCTGCTGGCGGCTGCCGTCACGCTGGTGACCGATCGCGGCACCGAAGGAACGACGCTCGCCGATGTGGGCGAGGCGGCAGGTTACAGCCGCGGTTTGCCGGGCCACTACTTCGGCACCAAGAGTGATCTGATCGCGGCCGTGGCGCGACACATTGCCGACGGCTTCTCGCACCGGCTTGCGCAGACCTCGACCGCCGAACCCGGTCTCGACTCATTGCTGTATTCGGTTCGCGCGTACCTGGACGGCGCAGTGAAAACGCCGGCGCAGACCCGAGCCCTCCTGATCGCGCTGGCCGAGGCCTTGACCGAGCCTCTGCTCGCCGAGCCGATGATGCAGGTGACGGCGCGGTCCGTCGGACGGCTGCGCGAAAAGATCGAGCGGGGAATCGAGCGCGGCGAGATTCGCCGCGATATCGACCCCCAGGCAGAGGCCATCCTGATCCTGGGCACGCTGCGCTCGACCGTCGCGCAATGGTGGACCGATCAGGAGCGCGTGGATCTCCCGACGCTGCGCGACGCCTATGTCGCATCGCTGCGCCGGAGCCTTGCCGCATGACGACGACTGTCGACGGCACGATCGAGCACTGGGCCCGAGAAAAACCTACGGCGATTGCGATCGTCGAAGGGGAGCGCTCGCTCACCTACGCCGCCTGGAACGAAGCGGCCGATCGGGTGGCGGCCGGGCTCGAGCGCCTGGGCGTGAAGCGCGGCGACATTGTCGTCCTGCGCACGCAGATCCGGTTGGAGTGGGCGATTCTTGCCTCGGCGCTCGCCAAGCTCGGGTGCTCGCTGCTGGCGCTGAACTGGCGGCTGACAGCAGCCGAGACAAAGTACGTGCTCGGTAACAGCGGCGCCACCGTCTTCATTTGCGACGACCCCGATCCGGCATTGTTGACGCCCGCCTTCGACGGCCTGAACATCAAGCTCTCGGTGTCGATCGATGCGACGGCCGAGGGCTTTGTTTCCTATCAGAGCCTGCTGGAGAATCCGGCGGCGCCGCGTCACTCGGCCGGCGACCCGCCGCTCATCATATACACCTCCGGGACGACTGGCCTGCCCAAGGGCGTCGTGATGAATACCCGCGAGTTGGCCAAGACCGACCGAAAGGCCGCCGAGTATCTGCAGGATGTCGCGTCCAGCCGTTCCCCGGCTGCAGGCGACGTGGCGATGCTGACCCTGCCGATGCACCATGGCGCCGGGCCCTCGGCCTTGTGGGGAGCGCTCCGGCTCGGCAACCGGATCGTCCTGCTGCGCCGGTTCGATCCAGCCGCCGCCCTCGCCCTGATCGACAAGTACAAGGTCACGACCTGGACCGGCGTGCCGACGATGTACAAGCGCATCGCCGCGCTGCCACGCCAGGAACTGGACAAATATGATGTGTCGTCGCTGCGCGCGCTCGGCGTCGGCGCGGCGCCCGTTCCGCCGGCGCTCAAGGATTGGATCGACGGCTACTTCGGCGAAGGCAAGCTCAGCGAAGGCTACGGCTCCACCGAGAGCGGCATGATCACCCATCTTCCGGCCGGCATGCACCGCCTGAAGCCCGGATCGAGCGGCGTACCTTACAAGCATGTCGACATCCGCATTCGCGACGACGATGGGCGTGACCTGCCGGCAGGCTCGGTCGGCGAGATCTGGGTGCGCACGCCCGCCACCATCCGGCAGTACCTCAACGGCAAGGTGCTGGGACCCGATACCCTGGACGGCGACGGGTACTTTCGCGTCGGCGACGTCGGCCGCCTCGACGAGGACGGCCATCTCTTCATCACCGATCGCGCCAAGGACATGATCATCTCGGGCGGGGTCAATCTCTATCCCGCCGAGATCGAGGCCGGCCTGCTGCATCATCCGGCGGTGCTGGACGCCGCCGTTATCGGCATCCCCGACGATGAATTCGGCGAACAGGTGAAGGCCTTCGTGGAGCTGCGCCCCGGCGTCAGCGCCGCGCCGGAAGAGATCATCGATCATGCCCGGCCGCATCTTGCTTCCTACAAGATGCCGAAATCGGTCGAGATCGTGGCTGAGCTGCCGCGCAACACCATGGGCAAGCTTTTGAAACGTGAATTGAGAGAGCCTTACTGGAGAGGAAGGGAACGACGCGTATGAGCGATATCCTTGACCTGGGCGGCCGCATTGCTTTCGTGACGGGGGCGGGGCAGGGGGTGGGGCGGCAGATCGCCCTGCACCTCGCGGCCCACAATGCCGGCGGCGTTGCGGTGAACGACTACGTGCTCGAGCGCGCGGAAAAAGTTGTCGATGAGATCCGGTCCGCCGGTGGCAAGGCCCTGGCCGTGCAGGCCGACGTGACCGACCTCGACAGCGTGAAGGCGGCCGTCGCCAGGACGGAGGAGGCGTTCGGCAAGGTCGGCGTCCTGGTGAACAACGCGGGCAATGCCGGGGCGGCGCCACACGCCGATGCACGCAAGCCGTTCTGGGAAACCGGTCCCGAAGCCTGGAACAGCTTCATCGGTGTCAACTTCTATGGCGTGATCAACTGCACGAGCGCCTGCATTCCCGGCATGATAGCCCGCGGTGCGCCGGGTCGCATCATCACGATCATCTCCGAAGCGAGCCGTTACGGCGACGTCAACCTGGAAGTCTATGCCGGCGCGAAGGCCGGCGCGGCGGGCTTCATGCGGGCGACTGCTCGCACGCTCGGCCGCTATCACATCACCGCCAACTGCGTGGCCATCGCGGCGACCTTGACGCCGGCGATCGAGGCGCGCCTCAAGGCCGATCCGGAGCGCTACAAGAAGGTGATGAGCAACTACGTCATCCGTCGGCCGGGCCAGCCGACCGACATCGCCAACATGGTGCTGTACCTCGCGTCCGATGCCAGCAGCTGGATCACCGGCCAGACCTACGGCGTCAACGGCGGCTTCACCTTCGGCCTGTGAGGGGTGCGACCAATGACTGAGCTTTCACAACGGGTGCTCACCGAACGGCGCGGCCCGATCCTGGTCGTCACGATCAATCGTCCCGAGGCCAGGAATGCCTTCGACAACGAGTCCTCGGTCGCAATGTCAGCGACGATGGACCTCCTGGACAGCGAGGACGAACTGTTCGTTGGTGTCATCACCGGCGCCGGCGGCAACTTCTCGGCTGGCGCCGACCTCAAGGCCGCGGCCCGCGGCGGGCCGCGCACGCCGCTCGCGCGCGGCGGCTTCGGCATCATGAAGCGGCCGCCACGCAAGCCGGTGATCGCGGCGGTCGAGGGCTACGCCGTAGGCGGCGGGTTCGAGATGTGCCTGTCGTGTGACCTGATCGTGGCGGCGCGCGACGCCAAGTTCGGCCTGCCCGAAGTCAGGCACAATGTCGTGGCGATCGGCGGCGGCTTGTTCCGCCTGCCGCGTCGCATGCCCTACCACCTGGCGATGGAGCTGGCGTTGACCGGCGCCTTCAAGGATGCACCTTTCTTCGAGCGCCATGGCATCGTCAACCGCGTGGTCGAGCCGGGCAAGGCGCTCGAGGAGGCGATCAAGCTTGCCGAATCCTTGCTGGTCAATGGACCGACGGCACTGGCGGCCAGCAAGGAGATCATGTTCCAGTCGCTCAATTGGCAGGACGAGGAAGGCTGGGCCAAGCAGATGCCGATCGCGCAGAAGGCGCTGGATTCGGAGGATCGGCGCGAAGGGCTGAAGGCCTTCGCGGAGAAGCGCAAGCCGGTCTGGAAGGGCCGCTGACGGTGTCGACAGCGCGCCCGGGCCGATCACTGCCGCAGCCCATCGTGCGCCGCCTGCGCCTGCCTCTGATCGCTGCCCCGATGCTGCGCGTCTCCGGCCCTGAACTGGTGATCGCGGCCTGCCGCAATGGCGTCATCGGGGCGTTCCCTACCGCCAACGCACGCACGGTGGAGGAACTCGACCAATGGCTGACCGAGATCGAGGGGGCCCTTCGGGACTGCGAAATGCCGGCTGCGCCGCATTGCCCCAACCTCATCATCCGCCAGCCGCGCTTCAAGGACGACCTTGCCTGCCTCGTGCGCCACCGCGTCGAGATCGTGATCACCAGTGTCGGCTCCCCGGCGGCGGCCGTCAGGCCCTTGCACGACGTGGGCGCACTGGTCTTCGCTGACATTGCCTCGCTGCGCCACGCCGAGAAGGCGATCGAAGCGGGCGCCGACGGGCTGATTCTTCTGACCGCCGGCGCCGGTGGTCAGACGGGCTGGGCCAATCCCTTCGCCTTCGTGCGCGCCGTGCGGGCGATCTTCGATGGCCCGATCGTACTGGCGGGCGGCATCAGCGACGGCATCTCGCTCCATGCCGCTCTCACGCTCGGCTGCGACCTCGCCTACATGGGCACGCGCTTCATCGCCACGACCGAAAGCCGCGCGATTGATCGCTACAAGGATATGCTGGTGAGGTCGAGCCTGGACGACGTCATACTGACCAAGGCCTTCACGGGCCTCGATGCCAGCATGCTGCGGCCTTCGATCGAAGCGGCTGGGCTCGATCCGGCCAAGCTCGACGAGCAGGTCAGTGCCGAGCGCGCCAAGCAGCAATATGGCAGCGGGCCGGGCGGACAGAACGAAAGGCCACGGCGCTGGACGGACATCTGGAGCGCCGGCCATTCAGTGTCCGGCGTCGACGGGGTTGTCGATGCTTCCGTCCTGATTGCGCGCCTTGTCGAGGAGTACGAGGGCGCCAGTGCGGGTCGCTCCGGGGTTGTCGTCGCGACCGCGATCCCATAATCCTTGCGGCAATGTCTGCTTCTGCGTCGAAGTCCCGTTCGGCAAAGACCCCGCGGGGGGGAAAGCCATCCGGTGTGGCGCTGGGTCGAACCCAGGCGGAGCGCCGCCAGGAGGCCGGACAGCGGCTGCTCGATGCCGCCATACGGCTCATCGCCGAGCGCGGCATCAAGGGGACGACCCTGGCCGATGTCGGAGAAGCCGCAGGCTACAGCAGCGGCCTTACCGCTCACCACTACAAGACCAAAGAGGGCCTGCTGCGCGCGGTCACGGCGGAGATTCACCGCCGATTCGGTCAGACCCTGCAGGAAGCGGGCTTGGGGGGGGCCCCGCGGGGGCGGGGGGAGGGGGGGGGGG
>JAEZHS010000229.1 GCA_023436825.1 Pseudomonadota bacterium
GTATAGCCCAGCTCGATGCCGGTCTTGATGTGGTCGAAGAAGCGCGGCGCCAGCGCGATATAGCCGTCGGCCGCGAACTTGTCGGTCACCGCCTTGATGTGGTGGTTGACCCCGAAGATCTCCTGGATGACGACCACGCCGCCCTTGGCCGTACCCTTGGGCATCGCGAGGTAGGCGCCGATCTCGCCGGCCTTTGACTTAAGACGAATATCCTCACCCATGAGAATTCCTCCCGGTTGCGGCCGGCATCTGACATGGTAATGGCGCGCCGTTCAACCGGCTCCCCATCGGGGAGCGAAAGCAAGCCCAGAGCAAGCCAAAGAGCCAGCGATGTACATTCCCAAGCATTTCGAAGGCAGCGAACCCACCGGCCGGGAGATCATGCAGGCCCACAGCTGGGCCCTGCTGATGACCACGGATGCCGGCAGTGCGCCGATCGCCACCCACCTGTCGCTGCTCTGGCAGGACGACGGCTCCGAGCACGGCTCGCTGATCGGCCACATGGCCCGCGCCAGCGGCCACTGGAAGCTGTTCGACCGCCCTGCCGATTCACTCGCGCTGTTCTGGGGTCCGCACGCCTACGTCTCGCCGACCTGGTACGCGCCGGGTCCGAAGGTGCCGACCTGGAACTACGTCACCGTGCACGCCTATGGCCGGCCGCAGGTCATTGACGACACCAAGGGCGCGCTGGACGTGCTGGCCAAGCTCGCGGCGGTCTACGAAGGCACTGGCCCCGAGGCCTGGGGCCTGGGCCGCCTGCCGCCCGGCAACGCCGAAGCGCAGACCAGGGGTATCGTCGCCTTCCGCATGCCGCTCACGCGCGTCGAGACCAAGATCAAGCTGAGCCAGAACCGCGATCTCGAAGACCGCACACGCGTCATCGCCAGGCTCGAGGCGAGCGACAATCAGGACGCGCAGGCCACGGCCAAGTGGATGAAGCGCGTCCTGCCCTGATGGCGGTCCGCGAATTCAAGACGGCCGAGAGCTTCTACAAGTGGCTTGCCAAGAACCACGACAAGGCCGGCGAGGTCTGGATCAAGATCCACAAGGTCGGCTCGGGCCTGAGGTCGATCACGCCGAAGGAAGCGATCGACGTCGTGCTGTGCTGGGGCTGGATCGACGGCCTGCGCAGGGGCTTCGACGACAAAAGCTTCCTGCAGCGCTACACGCCGCGCACGAAGAAGAGCATCTGGAGCCAGATCAACATCGACAATGTGGCCCGGCTGATCGAGGAAGGCCGCATGACCGCGCACGGGTTGCGCGAGATCGAGGCCGCCAAGGCCGACGGGCGCTGGGACCGCGCCTACAGGATCAAGGGCAACGAGATGCCGGCCGATCTTCAGGCCGCCATCGACGCCGAACCGAAGGCTCGGCGCATGTTCGAGACGCTCAGCGCCCAGAACCGCTTTGCACTGGCTTTCCGCACCCAGAACATGAAGACCGTGGCCGGTCGACGAAGGAAGATCGAATCCTTCGTCGAGATGTTGAAGCGCGGCGAGACGATCCATCCGCAGGGCAAGCGGTCGGTGTCATCTCGAGCGTAAGCGAGGGACCTTTTCCTGTGGCCTGAGAGGCCCCTCGCTGCGCTCGCTGACAGCCGTGTACGGCACTACTTGGCCTTCAGCAAGTCGGTCACCTTCAGGATGATCAGCTCGTTGTCGTCGGACTTGCCGAGCGCGCGGCCCGACGAGAAGGGCAGGTTGTTGTCGTTGCCGACGATGATGCGATCGCCGTCGATCGTGTCGACATTCTCGATGGTGAAGAACGGGAAGGTGAGCTTGCCGTCCTTGCCCCCCTGCTTGGCGAGCTTCTGCGGATCGTCGATATCCATCAGGTCGATGTAGCCGACCTTCTTCACAAACCCGTCGCCGTCGGCCTGGCCGAAATCGACCTTGTAGATGCGCTTGAACTTGGCCGGCACGTTGAAGCAGTCGGGCTTGGGCGCGCCGGCGGCGCAGGCCAGCGCGGGATCGCCTTCGGTGTCGTCACGCTCGATGATCAGGCCGGTGTTCGCATCGATCAGGTTGAAGTCGCCGATCGCGTTGGCCGGCGCCTCCAGCGCATACTTCCAGGTCTTGCCGGTGTACGCGCCCTTGTCGACATCGAACTCCAGGATGCGCAGGTAGGCCGTGCCTTCCTTCGCCTCGGGCTTGCCGTCGGCCGTCAGCAGCGGGCCCTCGAGCAGGGGATAGAGGAACTTGCCGTCGGGCGAGGCCGCCATGCCCTCGAATCCCTTGCTGCGCCGGACCTCGAACTTCGCCGGCCCGGGCGCCGCCGGCATCAGCATCGCCGGATGGTCGGGCGAGCGCACGGGCTTGCCGTCGACCATGGTCTCGAACAGCTGCAGGACCTTGCCGCTCTTGTCGGTCTTGATCAGGAACGGTCCGAACTCATCGCCAAACCACAGCGCGTCGCCGATCGGCTGGATCGATTCGATGTCGAAATCGGAGCCGGTGAGGTAACGCTTGGCCGTGTTCTCGTTGACGATGCGGAACGGCACCTTGCGATCGGGATCGTGCAGGAAGGTCGTCGACACGCGCTCGACCGCACCGCTCCTCCAGTCGGGCTTCAGCACGTGGAACATCAGCATGGAGTCGGGCGAGTTGGCCTTCGAGCCGAAACCGTTGTCGGTCAAGGTCAGGAACGTGCCGTCCTTCATGTTCTTGATGCCCGACAGGCCCTGCACGGGCTGGCCCTTGAGCGGCAAGTTGATGCCGGTCGGCCGTGGCGCGGCCTTGTCGGAGAGCGCCGAGATGCCGGGCACGCTTTCCGGCGTGTCGACACGCTGGCCCGGCGGGCCGGCATAACGGCCGGAGATCTGCAACTGCTCGGGCGCATCGGCCGGCGGCGGCACCAGCGTCAGGGCCGGCAGCACAGCCTGGCCCTCGAGAACGGCCGGATACTTGGTCTGCGCAATGGCGCTGGTCGCCAGAAGGATGGCGGTGCTGGCGAGCAGGAACGATTTCAACATGCTTGTCTCCCCGAATGACGTCGGTGGGCGCGTGCTAGCGCCGCGGCGCTACGGTTTGGCGACGGCCCTGTGGATCGTCGGTGGAGCGACAGCCGCCTGTCATTGAAATGAAATATATTTGTCACGTTGCCATCGCCGGTGAGGTCTACCCCGGCCGCAAAGTCTCAAAGGAGAGTGGGATGGACCTGCGCAGCACCGGAAACATCGACCCTGAGAATATCGGTTCGAACCAGAGCACCGAGCCCTCGATGGGCGAGCTGATCGAGCGACGACTCGGCCGCCGCGCTGCGATGCGCGGCCTGGTCGGGGCTGGCGCTGCCGCCGCCCTCGCGCACGAGCTTCTCGACAGCACCGCGCTCGCGCAGCCGACTGGCCCCTCGACCCTTACGTTCAAGGAGGTGCCGCACGGTCTGGACAAGGAGCAGCACGTGCCGGAGGGCTACGAAGCGCAAGTGGTCATCCGCTGGGGCGATCCCGTCGTTGCCGATGCGCCGGCGTTCGATCCCAACAACCAGACGGCGGCCGCGCAGGAAAAGCAGTTCGGCTACAACAACGACTTCATCGGCGTGCATCCGCTGCCGCCAACCAGTCCAGCGGGCGCCAGCACGACGAACGACCGCTTCCTGATGGTCGTCAATCACGAGTACACCGATCCCGGCCTGATGTTCGCCGGGCTGGGCTCGGGACGTAACGTCAACCTCAATGCCTCGAAGCCCCAGGTCGAGGTCGAGATGGCGGCGCACGGCGGCTCCGTCATCGAGATCGCCCGCGACGGCGGCGCGTGGAGGGTGGTGCCGGGCAGCAAGTACGCCCGCCGCATCTCGGCCAACACCGCGTTCGAAATCTCGGGTCCGGCGGCGGGCCACGACAAGCTCAAGACCTCGGCCGATCCGACGGGCCGCAAGGTTTTCGGCATGCTGAACAACTGCGCCGGCGGCTCGACGCCGTGGGGCACGTGGCTGACCTGCGAGGAGAACTTCAACGGCTACTTCGGCGGCGACGCCGAGAAGATGCCGGACGCCAAGGCCTACAAGCGCTATGGCGTCTCGAAGGCCACCTTGTACGCCTGGTCCAAGTATTTCGACCGCTTCAATGTCGAGAAGGAGCCGAACGAGCCCAACCGCTTCGGCTGGGTGGTCGAGATCGATCCCTACGACCCGGGCTCGACGCCGATCAAGCGCACCGCGCTCGGCCGCTTCAAACATGAAGGCTGCACCTATGCCATCGCCAAGGACGGCCGCGTGGCGTTCTATACCGGCGACGACGAGCGCTTCGACTATGTCTACAAGTTCGTCACGGCCAAGCCGTGGAACCCCAACGATCGCGCCGCCAACAAGGACCTGCTGGACGACGGCACGCTCTACGTCGCCCGCTTCGGCGACGACGGCAAGACGGAGTGGCTGCCCATGGTGCAGGGCCAGGGACCGCTCACGGCGGAGAACGGCTTTGCCAGTCAGGCCGACGTGGTGATCTACGCCCGCGTCGCCGCCGACCTCCTGAAGGCGACACCGATGGACCGGCCCGAGGACATCGAGACCAACCCGGCGACCGGACGCGTCTATGTCATGCTGACCAACAACACCAGCCGCACCGAGCAGCAGGTGAATAAGCCCAATCCGGTCGCGCGCAACGCCCACGGCCATGTCATCGAGATCACGCCCAAGGACGGCGATCACGGCTCGACCGAGGGCACCTGGGCGATCTTCCTGGTCGGCGGCCGGCCCGGCATCGACCCGGCGGCGCGCTACCATCGCGCAGTGAGCGAGAACGGCTGGCTGTCCTGCGTCGACAACTGCACGTTCGACAGCAAGGGCCGCATCTGGATCGCGACCGATGGCGCGCCGACGGCGGCCGGCGTCGCCGACGGCCTCTACGGCGCCGACACCACGGGCTACGGCCGCGCGCTCACGCGCTGCTTCTACCAGGCGCCGACCGGCGCCGAGGTGTGTGGGCCGCTCGTCGCGCCGGACGACAAGACGGTGTTCCTGGCCGTCCAGCATCCCGGCGAGGATGCCGGCTCGACCTTCGAGAAGCCGTCGACGCGCTGGCCCGACTTCAGGGACGGCATGCCGCCGCGCCCGGCGGTGATCGCCATCGTGAAGACGGACGGCGGGGTGATCGGGTCGTGATTCACCCTCATGTCCTTCCCCTGTCAATTACGGGGGAGGAAAAGAAGCGGCTATGAGTCGATGATCGCCATCGCGTCCATCTCGAACAGCCAGCCCGGCTGCACGAGGCGGCTGACGTAGATGAAAGTGCTGATCGGCGGTGCGGCGGTGTTGACGTAGCGGTCGCGCACTTCGCGGAAGGCCCGCATTTGTTCGGGAGTGACCGACGCCGCCGCGTAGTTGTTGATCTTGACGACGTCCTTCATCGTGCCGCCCGCGGCGCGTACCGCGGCGTCGACGTTCTTGAAGACCTGTTCGACCTGGGCGGCGAAGTCGCCCTCGCCGACCAGCTTGTCGTCGGTGTCGTGCGGCACCTGTCCGGCGATCAGCACGAGCTTTCCCTTGGTCACTTCGGCAACCTGCGAATAGCCAATGCGGCGCGGCATGGTCTGCGGATCGGAGAACTTGACGGTCATGAACAGGCTCCTCAGGTAGGACGCAGGGGGAAGCTGAATTCCGGTGGGATCGAAACAACTGTCGCCAGCGCCCGAGAAGAAGCGCTTGCGCATCATGGCTAGACCGTAGCGTCTCTCCTTACGGGACAGTCGAACCAGCAGGGTCGAGATGTCGACCCAGGCGATGTTCGAGGCAAGGGGGAGAGGAGCCCGAAAACAGTGTAGCAGGGCTTCCTACGCCTCGGGCTTGCTGTCCCGGCGGGCCTGAGCGACGCGGCCGGCCTGCGAGATGCTGCCGATCGCCGAGGGCTGGACGATGTCGGCGCCCTTGGGGTTCTCGATCGGCTGCACACCGCCACCCGCGCGACGGCCGCTCGACGGGTGATGCCGCGGCGCACGGCGCTTGCGTTCGAGCGCGGCCTGCATGCCGGCGTGCATGGCCGCGCGCTTCTCGGCCGCCAGGACTCTATCGAGCTGCGAGTTGACCCGTTTGAGGGCCCGGGCGAACACCTGCTTCTTGGCGGCGAGCCCGCGCTCGCTGGCCGGCTTGTCCGGTTCGTTGCGCGTTTCGGCCTTGGCACGGCGGACCCGCCGTCGGATCTGCCCCTTGAACCTGCCGCGTTGATCACGCAGCCAGCGCACTAGGTCGAGCAGCTCTTCCCGCTGAAGGCTCGCCAGGCCCGGATAGTGGCTGCGGGCGATGGGCTCGTATTCGTCGGCGGCGAGAAGCCGCCGTTCGTCAGCGATCGAGGTGCTCATGTCGGTCCCCTCGGTTGGCGCGGCCAGTCTGACGCGATTGCTACCGCTTTGAGGCTAGCGGTCCTAAGCACATCATCGCAATCATCGAATTCCTCTTTCTCGAGTTCCCCCAAAGGGGGAGAGGAGCTCGAGAGGCATTGCAGAGTAGCCCGAGAGGTATCGAGGGATCGCTCAGACGTTGAACCTGAAGTGAAAGACGTCGCCGTCTTTCACCGGGTATTCCTTGCCTTCCAGCCGCAGCTTGCCGGCGTCGCGGGCGCCGGCTTCGCCGTTCAGGGCGACGTAGTCGTCGTAGGCGATGGTCTCGGCGCGGATGAAGCCTTTTTCGAAGTCGGTATGGATCACGCCGGCGGCCTCCGGCGCCTTCGCCTCGCGGCGCACCGTCCAGGCACGCGCTTCCTTCGGGCCGACGGTGAAGAACGTCACCAGGTCGAGGAGCTGGTAGCCGGCATGGACGACGCGGGCGAGACCGGTCTCCTTGAGACCGAGCGACGCCAGATAATCGCCCTGGTCCTCGGGCGCCAACTGCGCCACCTCCGCCTCGATGGCGGCCGAGATCACGACCGACGGCATGCCGCGCTTCTTGGCGTATTCGGCGGCGGCGGCACTGTGCTTGTTGCCGGTGGCGGCCGAGGCCTCCTCGACGTTCAGCACGTACATCATGGGCTTGGCGGTGATGAGCTGCAGGCGGGCGAACACCGGCCGCTCCTCGTCGGTGAGCGCCGCTTCGCGCGCCGGCTTGCCGTCGCGCAGGGCGTCGAGCGCCTTCTTGACCACCGGCGCCTCGGCGGCGGCTTCCTTGTCGCCGCCCTTGGCGCGCTTCTCGAGGTTGGGCAGCCGCTTTTCCAGGCTGTCGAGATCGGCCAGCATCAATTCAGTCTCGACGATCTCAGCGTCGCGCACCGGGTCGACGCCGCCCGAGACGTGGGTGACGTCGCCGTCCTCGAAGCAGCGCAGCACGTGGGCGATGGCGTCGACCTCGCGGATGTTGGCCAGGAACTGGTTGCCCAGGCCCTCGCCCTTGGAGGCGCCCTTCACCAGGCCAGCGATGTCGACGAACTCGAGCTGGGTGTTGATGATCTTGGCCGAGCCGGCGACAGCCGCGAGCTTGTCGAGCCGGGGATCGGGCACGGCGACGCGGCCGACATTCGGCTCGATGGTGCAGAACGGGTAGTTGGCCGCCTGCGCCGCCTGCGTGGCGGTGAGCGCATTGAACAGGGTCGACTTGCCGACATTGGGCAGGCCGACGATTCCGCAGTTGAAACCCATCTTACGCTTTCGACTCTTCGGCAGGTGGTTTGGGCGGCGGCGCGAGATGCGCCACGCGGCTCATATAGCGTTCGTCGGCCTTGGCGCCACCTTCGACCAGCAGCGCCGATTCCTCGGCGAGCGCGTCCAAAAGCTTGGGCAGCCAGCCGGTCCTGGGGTCGCGCTCATCGGGCTCGAAGTCGCGCAACACCCAGTGCAGCACCAGGTCCTTGTGGCCGGGATGACCGATGCCGATGCGGACCCGGCGATAGTCGTTGCCGACATGGGCGTCGATGTCGCGCAGGCCATTGTGGCCGCCGGCGCCGCCGCCCTTCTTCATGCGCACGCG